>NC_016002.1:3215000-3295000 GCF_000283535.1 Pseudogulbenkiania sp. NH8B | reverse complement strand
CCTTGCTGAACACATAGGCAAGGTAGAGCGAACGCGGAGAACTGAAACATCTAAGTACCCGCAGGAATAGAAATCAACCGAGATTCCGTCAGTAGTGGCGAGCGAACGCGGAACAGCCTGTACGTGTTATGGATTGTGTTAGTGGAAGGCCCTGGAAATGGCCGCCATAGTGGGTGATAGCCCCGTACACGAAAACGCATTCCAAGGACTAGGCGTACGAGAAGTAGGGCGGGACACGCGAAATCCTGTCTGAAGATGGGGGGACCATCCTCCAAGGCTAAATACTCGTGATCGACCGATAGTGAACCAGTACCGTGAGGGAAAGGCGAAAAGAACCCCGGGAGGGGAGTGAAATAGAACCTGAAACCGGATGCATACAAACAGTGGGAGCCTCGCAAGGGGTGACTGCGTACCTTTTGTATAATGGGTCAGCGACTTACGTTCAGTAGCGAGCTTAACCGAATAGGGGAGGCGTAGGGAAACCGAGTCCGAATAGGGCGCTTTAGTTGCTGGGCGTAGACCCGAAACCGAGTGATCTATCCATGGCCAGGATGAAGGTGCGGTAACACGCACTGGAGGTCCGAACCCACTAGTGTTGCAAAACTAGGGGATGAGCTGTGGATAGGGGTGAAAGGCTAAACAAACTCGGAGATAGCTGGTTCTCCCCGAAAACTATTTAGGTAGTGCCTCATGTATCACTTCCGGGGGTAAAGCACTGTTATGGCTAGGGGGTCATTGCGATTTACCAAACCATGGCAAACTCTGAATACCGGAAAGTGCGAGCATGGGAGACAGACGGTGGGTGCTAACGTCCATCGTCAAGAGGGAAACAACCCAGACCGCCGGCTAAGGTCCCAAATGATCAGTTAAGTGGTAAACGAAGTGGGAAGGCCTAGACAGCCAGGATGTTGGCTTAGAAGCAGCCATCATTTAAAGAAAGCGTAATAGCTCACTGGTCGAGTCGTCCTGCGCGGAAGATGTAACGGGGCTCAAACTGATAACCGAAGCCGCGGATTTGCACGCAAGTGCAGATGGTAGGGGAGCGTTCTGTAGGTCTGTGAAGGTGTGTCGTAAGGCATGCTGGAGATATCAGAAGTGCGAATGCTGACATGAGTAGCGATAAAGCGGGTGAAAAGCCCGCTCGCCGAAAGCCCAAGGTTTCCTACGCAACGTTCATCGGCGTAGGGTGAGTCGGCCCCTAAGGCGAGGCTGAAAAGCGTAGTCGATGGGAAACGGGTCAATATTCCCGTACTTTCGTATAGTGCGATGTGGGGACGGAGAAGGTTAGGTCAGCCAGGTGTTGGATGCCCTGGTTCAAGCCGGTAGGTGGAAGGAGTAGGCAAATCCGCTCCTTTGTTAACACCGAGACGTGATAACGAGGTTCTACGGAACCGAAGTGACTGATACCACGCTTCCAGGAAAAGCCACTAAGCTTCAGCTATACGAGAACCGTACCGCAAACCGACACAGGTGGGCAGGATGAAAATTCTAAGGCGCTTGAGAGAACTCAGGAGAAGGAACTCGGCAAATTGATACCGTAACTTCGGGAGAAGGTATGCCTCTTAAGGTGTAGGACCTCGCGTCTGAAGCCTCGAGAGGTCGCAGAGAATCGGTGGCTGCGACTGTTTATCAAAAACACAGCACTGTGCCAACACGAAAGTGGACGTATACGGTGTGACGCCTGCCCGGTGCCGGAAGGTTAAGTGATGGGGTGCAAGCTCTTGATCGAAGCCCCGGTAAACGGCGGCCGTAACTATAACGGTCCTAAGGTAGCGAAATTCCTTGTCGGGTAAGTTCCGACCCGCACGAATGGCGTAACGATGGCCACACTGTCTCCTCCTGAGACTCAGCGAAGTTGAAATGTTTGTGAAGATGCAATCTCCCCGCTGCTAGACGGAAAGACCCCGTGAACCTTTACTGTAGCTTTGCATTGGACTTTGAACAGACTTGTGTAGGATAGGTGGGAGGCTATGAAGCTGAGACGCTAGTTTCAGTGGAGCCGTCCTTGAAATACCACCCTGGTGTGTTTGAGGTTCTAACCTTGGTCCGTGATCCGGATCGGGGACAGTGCATGGTAGGCAGTTTGACTGGGGCGGTCTCCTCCCAAAGTGTAACGGAGGAGTTCGAAGGTCACCTAGGTACGGTCGGAAATCGTGCTGATAGTGCAATGGCATAAGGTGGCTTAACTGCGAGACCGACAAGTCGAGCAGGTGCGAAAGCAGGACATAGTGATCCGGTGGTTCTGAATGGAAGGGCCATCGCTCAACGGATAAAAGGTACTCCGGGGATAACAGGCTGATTCCGCCCAAGAGTTCACATCGACGGCGGAGTTTGGCACCTCGATGTCGGCTCATCACATCCTGGGGCTGTAGCCGGTCCCAAGGGTATGGCTGTTCGCCATTTAAAGTGGTACGTGAGCTGGGTTCAAAACGTCGTGAGACAGTTTGGTCCCTATCTGCAGTGGGCGTTGGAAGTTTGACGGGGGCTGCTCCTAGTACGAGAGGACCGGAGTGGACGAACCTCTGGTGTACCGGTTGTCACGCCAGTGGCATTGCCGGGTAGCTAAGTTCGGAAGAGATAACCGCTGAAAGCATCTAAGCGGGAAACTCGCCTGAAGATGAGACTTCCCTGAGGGCTTGACCCTCCTGAAGAGTCGTTCGAGACCAGGACGTTGATAGGTCGGGTGTGGAAGCGCTGTGAGGCGTGAAGCTAACCGATACTAATTGCTCGTGAGGCTTGATCCTATCATTTGAGTGGCTTGGGCCACGCGGTGAATAGAGTGCGACGTACGATCGATTACCCAATTCGAAATGGAAGCTGAGAGGCTTCCAGGCTTCTTCCCGTTTGTTGACAGTTTATGTCTGGCGGCCTTAGCGAGGTGGTCCCACCCCTTCCCATCCCGAACAGGACCGTGAAACGCCTTAGCGCCGATGATAGTGCGGCCTTGCCGTGTGAAAGTAGGACACCGCCAGACTCCCCTCATGAAAGCCCAGCTCATCCGAGCTGGGCTTTGTGTTTTTATCGCGCCGCCATGCCGCCATGCCGCCATGCCGCCATGGCTCCTCTGGCTGATGCATTACGGGTGTTTGTGGCTGGGGATGGCACAGATGCCGCTTTTAGTTGTACATTCTTAATCTTCCCGATAATTCGATCGGCCTGTGCCCTGGGGAGAACCCGTATGCCGCAGGCTTGCTGAATTTGTCAGACTGAATGGAATGGTCGCGCTTGAAATCGTCTCTTGGTCTCTCCGGCAAGCTCAGAAAATCGGCCTTGCCACTTCTGGCTTGGCTCCTCCTTTGTTTCCTGACGGCCTTGCTCTGGCTTCAGATGGAGAGAAGCCGCCTGGAGGAGGGGTTTGAGAAGGATGGTCGTGCGGCTTACGTGCAGATTGCGCGTAAGCTGGATCAGAACGAGGCCGTGCTCCAGGCAGCTCATGCCATGGTGGCGTCGCGTGACACATCCGATATCGCCGCCTTGAGCGCTTTTTCACGAGAAATACTGGCGAATTACCCCAAGCTCTATACCATTCTTTTCTATCAAAAAGTCGTGCCGACGGAGCGTGATCGGTATCTCGACCAAATATCACGCGAGATTGGCGAGCCTGCGTCTATTACCGATTTCGACCTTAATCGGCGTCGTTCGTGGAGGGCTGCACCTCTCCGCGATGTCTACTACCCGGCCACGATGGTGGAGCCGGTTACTCAGGCGTCGCGACGGCTCTACGGCTACGACATCCTGCATGAGCCTAGGCTGGCTCGCGAACTGAGGCAGGCCATCGCGACAGGCGAAATTGTGGTCTCGATGCCGTTCGAACTGGCTGGGGACGAGCGGGCATATCTGCTGATGAAGGGTGTCTACCGCAATGGTGGGCCAGGGGTGATTCCGTTGCGTCCCGATTCTCCCCTGGTTGAGGGGGTCGTGGCGGTGCAGGTCCACTTCGAGCAATTGCTGGCTCCGCTGCGCCTGGAGTCGCAGTCGCTGAATATTGCGTTGTACCAGCGTGAGTTGCCGGGAGTGCATGGGTCGCTCTTGCTCTATGAGCGCTCACTCCGCCCGAGCAAAGTGTCGCAATGGCCGTTGTTCCAGCGTTTCGAATCCAAAATGGACTTGCCCAGCGATGCGCAGCCGTTCGTCTTGAGTCTGTCGCGCAACGTGACCTGGGCCGAGCTGCGACTTAGTGTACTGGTGTTCCAGGAGTTGCTGGTGACCCTGTTGTTGTTGGCGCTGTGGCAGGTGTATCAACAGCGTCTGCACTTGCACCGCGCCCGTTCGGCTGCCGATGAGGCGCTGTTCAGCCAGCGTGAGCGGGTGGAGGTGGCATTGAATGCCATCCGTGACGGTGTGATCACGCTGAGTCACGATCGCAAGGTGGAGTGGGTCAATCCGATGGCGCAGGAGCTGTTGGGCTTGTTGCCGGAGCAGCTGCTGGGGCGGGATTACCGGGAAGTATTGCGGCTGCAGCAGGGGCTGGCCGACGTTTCCCTGGTCGACCCGATTGGCCAAAGTTTTCTCTACCAGCAGGTGGTGGAGTTTCCCGACGAATTGTTGTTGTCGACATTTTACGGTGAGACCCGCCTGGTCGAAGGGGCGGTGGCCCCGCTGTTTTCCCGCACCGGGGAAATGAACGGCGCCGTTTGTGCGATCCGCGACATGGGGCCGATCCGGCGCCGGGCGCAGGCGGTGCTGGAGGCGAGCGAGAGTCGGGTGCGGGACCATCTTGAGAAGCTGTCGCACGTTGCGCGCTTGCACACGATGGGGGAGATGGCCTCGGGGATCGCTCATGAACTGAACCAGCCGCTGGCGGCCATCAGCAACTATTGTGCGGCATCGTTGGCGATGCTGGAGGATGTCGAGGAGGCCCCGGCGCAGGTGACCGATGCCTTGAAGGCCGCCATCCGCCAGGCCGAGCGCTCCGGCGAAATCATCAAGCGGCTGCGCGCTTTCGTCAGCAAGCGCAGCATGGATGTACGCCAGGTCGATCTGAATCTGCTGGTGGGAAACAGCCTGTTCCTCGCCGAGCATGACCTGCGCAGCAATGGCGTGCAGGTGGTGCAGATGCTGTCGGCCAATCCGGTGACGGTGATGGCGGACAGCATCCAGATCGAGCAGGTGTTGATGAACCTGCTCTCTAACGCCATCGAGGCGATGAAGGGGGAGCGGGAAGGGGCGCGGCAACTGGTGATCCATAGCCACGTGGCGCTTTCCAATGCCATTCTGGAGGTGCGCGACAGCGGGCGGGGTATTTCGCCCGACGTGCAGGCGGTGCTGTTCCATCCCTTCTACTCGACCCGCGAAGGAGGGATGGGACTGGGGCTGTCGATTTGCCAGACCATCGTCGAGCAGTATGGTGGTTCGATCGAGGCGGAAAACATTCCCGGCAGCGGGGCGTGTTTCCGGCTGCGGCTGCCCTTTGCCCCGCCGCTATCGTTGTCAGAGGCGGCGGTGTCGTCGGTGGCGGCTACTCGCTAGCGTTCTTGCCGGTGTTGCGCGAGGAGCGTTCTTCGCGCGGGGTGATGCCGAAGTGATTGCGATAGCTACTGGAGAAGTGGGGGCCGCTGGAGAAGCCGCACGCCAGCCCGATCTGAACGATGGATTTGGAGGTTTGCTGCAGTAATTGCCGCGCGCGCTTCAGACGCAGCTCAAGGTAGTATTTCGACGGCACCGCGGAGAGGTGCTGCTTGAACAGGCGTTCCAGTTGCCGCCGCGAGATGCCGACATAATAGGCGATGTCGTCGGTCGTCAGCGGTTCTTCGATATTCGCTTCCATCAGGCTGACGGCTTCGGTCAGCTTGGGCTGGCTGGCGCCGATACGGGTGGCGAGCGGAATGCGCTGCCGTTCGTTACCGGGGCGGATGCGCTCCATGCTGAACAGTTCGGAGAGCTGGGCAGCGAAGTCGTGCCCTTGCTGCTGCCCGACCAGCACCATCATGAAGTCCAGCGTCGAGGCTCCTCCTGCACAGCTCATGCGGTTACGGTCGATCTCGTACAGATTGGACGAGACGATGACTTCCGGAAATTCCTCGGTGAAGCGGTTGATTTCTTGCCAATGGATGGTGCTGCGGTAGCCGTTCAACAGGCCGGCGCGGGCCAGCCAGTAACTGCCGCAGCCGATCCCGATGAGTTGCAGCTTTTCCGTGGCCTGGGCATGGATTGTCTTGCTCAGTTCGTCGACGTCGACGTCCCCGGCGATTTCATCGGCAATGACGAACAGCCCGTCCAGTTTGGGCGCGTAGCTGAGCGGCAGGTCGACCGGGGCCTTGATGCCGTTGGTCAGGGTCATGGCGTCGCCGCCGGGGGAAAGCAACAGGAATTCGTAGAGCTTTTTTTCGGCCAACTGGTTGGCGCGCGACAGCACTTCGGTAATCAGGGCCAGATCGGCCATAGCGGCGTGGGGCAACAGCAGGATGCCGTAGCGAAGCGGTTTGGCGACTTGCGTCTGCATAGCCATAGTTGACCGGAAAGCGAACTTGCGAGGAAAAGACTCTGCCAAGTCGGGGACTTGGCAGACGAATGATTAATGCCGTAATTGTATGATTATTTCAGGCTGCCCGAGAGGAATTGTGCCAGCCGCTCGCTCTTCGGCTTGATCAGCACTTCCTTCGGATTACCCTGCTCCTCGATGCGGCCCTGGTGCAGGAAGATGACGTGGTTGGAGACCTCGCGCGCGAAGCCCATCTCGTGCGTCACGACCACCATGGTGCGGCCTTCGCGCGCCAGGTCCTGCATCACGCGCAGCACTTCGCCGACCAGTTCCGGGTCGAGCGCCGAGGTCGGCTCGTCGAACAGCATGACTTCCGGTTCCATCGCCAGGGCGCGGGCGATGGCGACGCGCTGCTGCTGACCGCCGGACATGTGCGACGGGTACTTGTCTTCGACGTTTTTCAGGCCGACTTTTTCCAGATACTTGCGGGCGCGGGCGATGGCTTCGTCCTTGGGCACGCCAAGCACGTGCACCGGAGCCTCGATGATGTTCTCCAGCACCGTCATGTGCGCCCACAGGTTGAAATGCTGGAACACCATGGCGAGCTTGGTGCGCAGTCGCGCCAGCTGCTTGGCGTCGCCGGCCTTGAGGGCGCCGTGGCGGCTGTCCGGAACCAGCTGCAGTTCTTCGCCGGCAGCGAAGATCTTGCCGCTGTTGGGTTGTTCCAGCAGGTTGATGCAGCGCAGGAAGGTGCTCTTGCCCGAGCCCGACGAGCCGATGATGCTGATGACGTCGCCGGCGTGGGCGGTCAGCGACACGCCCTTGAGCACTTCGTGGCTGCCGTAGCTTTTGTGGATGTCGGCAACGTGCAGCTTGACTTGGCTGTCGAGGCCGGTGGAGGTGGCGTTGGGGTGTTCGATCGGTTTCATCGCTCAGCAAATCCCTGTCTTGAATGCGTCGTGGGTTGCGCACCGGCCACGGTGGGGTCATGGCCGGTGGCACTACGTGGGCGGGTAACGTCTCGCCTCACGCGATAATCGGATTCATCCTGCTTGTCGCTGGCTGTCCGGCTCAGTGCTTGCGCGGTGCCAGGTAGGCCAGCCAGCGTTTTTCGGCCAACTTGAACAGCCAGACGAACAGGAAGGTGAAGGCCAGGTAGATCAGGCCCGCCATCAGGAACGGTTCGAACGGCATGTAGGTGTCGCTGTAGATGCGGCGGGCGACACCGGTGACGTCGGCCAGCGTGACCAGGCCGGCGATCGAGGTGCCTTGCAGCATCATCACCACTTCGTTGCTGTAGGCCGGCAGCGCGCGTCGCAGTGCGGCCGGGATGACGATGCGGCGCATCATCAGCCACTTGCTCATGCCCATGGCCTTGGCCGCTTCGATCTCGCCCCAGTGCGTGTTGCGGATCTGGCCGGCGATGATCTCGGTGGTATAGGCCGCCGTGTTC
Organism: Pseudogulbenkiania sp. NH8B; assembly: GCF_000283535.1. Lineage (GTDB taxonomy): Bacteria > Pseudomonadota > Gammaproteobacteria > Burkholderiales > Chromobacteriaceae > Pseudogulbenkiania > Pseudogulbenkiania ferrooxidans. The sequence continues at coordinate 3,287,126 of NC_016002.1, read as the reverse complement.
AGCGTGAAGGCCAGTAGAGCGCAGAAATAGGCTTCCTGCAGGTAGGTCCAGGCCCAGCTCTCTCGCACCGCCTCGAACTGCGACAGCCCGTAGTAGATGATGAACAGCTGCACCAGCATCGGCGTGCCGCGGAACACGTAGGTGTACAGCCAGACCGCGCCGGACACCAGTCGGTTCCTGGAGACACGCATCAATCCCAGCGGAATCGACAGGGCCAGGCCGCCCAGCAGCGAGTAGAACAGGAGTTCCAGCGTCAGGATCAGGCCGTCGCTGGTGGACAGCACGGCTTCTCCGCTGCCGCCACCCAGAAAGGACGGAAAATTCTCGATCATCAGGTTGGCGTCAATCACAGCTCACTCTCCCGTACACCCGTCGAATAGCGTTTGTTCATCGCGTTCAGGGCCACAATCGACACCGTGGTGATCAGCAGGTAGATCGCCGCTACCACCATGTAGACGGTAAAGGGTTCCTGGGTGATGGATTTGGCGGTGTCCGCCTTGTACATCATGTCGTTGAGGCCGATCACCGAGACCAGCGCGGTGGATTTGACCAGCACCAGCCAGTTGTTGGAGAAGCTCGGCAGGGCGAAGCGCACCATCTGCGGCGCGGTGATGCGAAAGAACACCCGCAGCGGCGACATGCCATAGGCTGCGCCGGCTTCCATCTGCCCCTTGGGCACCGACATGATGGCGCCGCGGAAGGTTTCGGTCATGTAGGCGCCGAAGATGAAGCCGATGGTGAGCACACCGGCGATCATCGGGTTGATCTCCGGGGCACCCAGGCCGAAGCGTTCGGCGACATCGTTGATCAGCATCTGGCCGCCGAAAAACAACAGGAACATCCAGACCAGGTCGGGCACGCCGCGCACCACGGTGGAATAGAGTTCGGCCGACCAGACCAGGGCGCGGGAATGCGCCATCTTGAACATGGCGCCGATCAGTCCGAGGACCACCGACACCACCAGCGAAGCCGCCGCGACTTCCAGCGTCAGTGCCGCGCCTTCCAGAATGCTGGGAAAATAACCCTGCAAAAACATGCTGTTCTCCTGGAGTGGCCGCGCCGGCATGGGGTGCCGGCACGGCCATTCCTATCAGTTGCCGTAGATGTCGAAGGAGAAGTACTTCTTCTGGATCTTGTCGTAGCTGCCGTCGGCGCGGATCTGCTTCAACGCCTTGTTGATGCGATCGAGCAGGGCGGCGTCGGTCTTGCGCACGGCGATGCCGGCACCCTCGCCGAAGTATTTGGTTTCGTTGTAGGCCGGGCCGGCGAAGGCGAAGCCCTTGCCGTTCGGCGTCTTCAGGAAATCGGTGTCGCCCACGGCGGCATCGATGAAGCTGGCGTCGACGCGGCCGGCCTTCAGGTCGAGGAAGGATTCCGGCGCCTTGCCGTACGGCACCAGCTTGGCGCCCAGCTTGACCCAGTGGTCGCGGGCGTATTTTTCCTGGATCGAGGAGCGCAGCACGCCGATTTTCTTCCCCTTGAACCAGGCATCGTTGACCGTGGTGCCTGCCTTGGCCACCAGGCGGCTCGGCATGTTGTAGTACTTATCGGAGAAGTTGACCGCCTTCTTGCGCTCGTCGGTGATGTTCATCGAGGCGATGATGACGTCGAACTTCTTGGCGTTGAGCGCCGGGATGATGCCGTCGAAGTCCTGCGGCACGACGTCACAGGTCACTTTCATCGCCGCGCACAGGGCGCGGGCGATGTCCGGATCGAAGCCGGCCATCTTGCCGTCCGGACCTTGTTGGGAGAACGGCGGGTAGCTGGCATCGGTGGCGAAACGCAGCGTTTCGGCGTGGCTAGCGGCGGTCAGCGCGCACAGCAGTGCGCCCAGCGTCAGCAAGGGCTGTTTCATGGAGTCTCCAGCGGAAAGGGTAGGTGGCTCGAATCGGGCCCATGCCTCGGCACGGGCCGTTCGGGGTTGGCCGAAGCTCAGTGGCCGTACACGTCGAAGGCGAAGTACTTGTCCTGCACCTTCTTGTAGGAACCATCCTTGCGGATCTGCTCGATGGCCGCGTTCAGACGTTCACGCAGCGCGTTGTTACCCTTCTTCACGGCGATGCCGGCGCCCAGGCCGAAATACTTGGTATCGGCATATTCCGGGCCGACAAAGGCGAAGCCCTTGCCGCGCGGGGTTTTCAGGAACTCCTGGTCGCCCACCGCGCCGTCGACGAACACGGCGTCAAGTCGGCCGCTGGTCAGGTCGAGGAACGACTCCGGGGATTTGGTGTAGGCGACGATCTTGGCGCCCGTCTTGCCCCAATAGTCCTTGGCGAACTTCTCCTGGGTCGAGGCGCGCAGTGCACCGATCTTCTTGCCCTTGAAGCTGTTCTGGTCGACTTTGGTGCCCACCTTGGCAATGATGCGGCTCGGGATGTTGTAGTACTTGTTGGTGAAGTCGACGGCCTTCTTGCGCTCGTCGGTGATCTGCATCGAAGACAGGATGGCGTCGAACTTGTTGGTGTTCAGCGCCGGAATCAGGCCGTCCCAGTCCTGCGGCACGATCTCGCAGGTAGCCTTCAGCGCCGAGCACAGCGCATGGGCCATGTCGATATCGAAGCCTTGCGGTTTGCCGTCCGCGCCCTGCTTGGAGAATGGGGGGTAGTTCAGGTCAACGCCAAAACGGATGGTCTCTGCCTGGGCAGCGGACGCGAACAGCGGGGCGGCCAGCGCCACAGCCATCAAAACCTTTTTCATCGAATGCCTCTCTATTTCTCAGAACGTGAACCGGGTGCCAGAACGGTCTTCTGGCGCGGTCCCGCATAATGTCGTGCCGAAGTGGTGAACCAGGCCGGGGTATGGCCGGCTACCCGCCGGTTTTCTCGTCGGCCGGTGATGCCCCGGCCCTTGTATGAGCCCATGGTGGCACGAACATTTGTGGTCGAACAATCCACTCGCCTTGGCGGGGCGGGGTGGAGAAAATGAAGCCGCGCATTCTACCGGGTTTTTTGATTACTGAAAAACATCAACAAAAACAGCTTGTTATGTATTTTCAAAACCGCGCTCGCAAGAAAATTCCACAAAAGTCTTTTTATAATTGGCTGTCGCATTGCTATAAGCCTATGAGTGGTGGAAAAAGCAATCTCTCACCCCCGCCCATACACGAATGCTGCTGTGCAACCAAGGAAGATGTAAGAGCGTGTCGCTTTATAGAAATCTTGTGCTGATCGACCTCTCTACAATCCCTGCTCAGCAGAGCCCTTACCCCTGCGCAAACAACACAGAGAAAACCAATGTCCCTCAGCAACATGACAGAACACGCCAGCCTGATTGACGACATTCAGGCGGAGGCTGACAGCAAGCTGTCCAGTGATGAGCAACAAAAACTGGCTCCTTTCTTTCCGGTCTATTTCGAAGAAGCAGAGTACGACGACCTGCGCCGGTATTCGTCGCTGGATTTGTTCGGTGCGGCGATCGCCCATTACGATTTCGCGCAGCAGCGCAAACCCGGCGCCCACAAGGCGCGCATCTACAACCCGGATTTCGAGCGTGACGGTTGGCAGAGCACGCATACCGTGATCGAAGTGGTCGGCGACGACATGCCGTTCCTGATCGACTCGCTGGCGATGCTGCTGTCGCGCTACAACCTCAACCTGCACCTCCTGATCCACCCGGTGGTGGCGGTGGCACGCGATGCCAAGGGGCAGCTGGTGGAGCTCAAGCGCACTCAGGGCCGCGATCTGCCGCTGGAATCGTGGATTCACGTCGAGATCGACCGCGTGTCCGACGCCGCCACGCTCAAGCGTCTGGAAAACGATCTGAACCGCGTCATTTCCGATATCCGCCTGGTGGTCAACGACGAGCCGAAGATGCGCGCGGCGCTCTCCGAGATCGCTGACGATCTGGCCAAGGTGAAGGGTTCCCACGCCGACGAAGCCCGCGAGGCGATCGACTTCCTGCACTGGATGGGCAACAACCATTTCCTGCTGATGGGCTACTGCGATTACGACCTCGTCAAGCGCGATGGCAAGGACAGCCTGAAGATCATCAAGGAAAGCGGTCTTGGCATCCTGAAGGAGCAGGGCGACAAGGAGTATTCCGCCAGCTTCGAACAACTGCCGCAGGAACTGCGTGAGTTGGCTCACCTGCCGCAACTGATCATTCTGAACAAGTCGCAGACCCGTTCGATCATCCACCGCCCGGCCTACATCGACTTCGTCGGCATCAAGCGCTTCAACAGCAAGGGCGAAGTGATCGGCGAGCGCCGCTTCCTCGGCCTGTATACCGCCCACGCCTACCAGGTCTCGCTGAAGAACATCCCGATCGTGCGCCGCAAGGCCGAGTACGTGGTCAACTACTGCGACTACGTCGACAACAGCTACAAGGCCAAGACCCTGGGCTTCGTGCTGGAAAACTACCCGCGCGACGAGCTGTTCGAAATTCCCGCCGAGACGCTGGCCCCGATCATCGAAGGCATCGTCAACCTGCAGGAGCGCCCGCGCGTGCGACTGTTCGTGCGCACCGACCGCTACCATCGCTACGTCAGCTGCCTGGTGTACGTGCCGCGCGACAGCTTCAATACCGAAGTGCGCCTGAAAATCGAGAAGGTGTTGCTGAACGCCTTCAACGGCACCGCGGCCGAGTTCAGCGTGCAGATCGGCGACGGCACGCTGGCGCTGGTGCATTACACCATCCGCACCCATGCCGCTGGCCTGCCGGCATTCCACGAGTCGGACATCGAGGCGGAAATTGCCCGCGTGGTGCGCGGCTGGCAGGAAGAGCTGCACCAGCTGCTGGTCGAAGCGTACGGTGAAGAGCAGGGCAATAGCCTGTTCCACCGCTACAAGGGCGCCTTCCCGGTCGCTTACCGCGAAGAGTTCGCCGCCCGCAATGCCGTGCTCGACATCCAGCTGATGCAATCGCTGGGTAACGAAAAACGTCTCGGCATGAAGCTGTATCGACCGCTGCATCGCGGCACCAATGCCTTCAACCTGAAACTGTTCAGCGCCGGCGAGCCGCTCGGCCTGTCCGCCAGCCTGCCGATCCTCGAGAACATGGGCGTGCGCGTCCGCGACGAGCACCCCTACCGCGTACAGAGGTCCGACGGTGCCGAGGTATGGATCAGCGATTTCGGTCTCGACGTCGGTGGCGCCTACGAGCAGATGGCGACGGATGACGTGCAGCACGACTTCCAGGAACTGCTGTCGCAAGTCTTCGCCAAGCGTTGCGAAAACGACGGCTTCAACCGCCTGGCGCTGGTGGCCGGCCTCGACTGGCGCGAAATCTCGCTGGTGCGCGCCCTGGCCAAGTACCTGCGTCAGGGCGGCCTGACCTTCAGCCAGGCCTATATCGAGCAGTGCGTGGCCAACTACCCGGCCATCACCCGTCACCTGGTGAGCCTGTTCCAGGCCCGTCTGGACCCGGTCAACGCCGACGACGCCCAGGCTGAAACACTGCAGGCCGAGCTCAAGAACCTGCTCGACAAGGTGGCCAACCTCGACGAGGACCGCATCCTCAACGGCTTCCTGTCGGTGATCCTGGCGGTGCGCCGTACCAACTTCTGGCAGAAGGCCGAGGACGGCCAGTTCAAGTCGTACATGTCGTTCAAGCTGGAGTCGAATGCCATCCCGTTCCTGCCGCAGCCGCGCCCGATGTTCGAGATCTGGGTGTACAGCCCGCGTGTCGAAGGCGTGCATCTGCGCGGCTCGAAGGTAGCGCGCGGCGGCCTGCGCTGGTCCGACCGCATGGAAGACTTCCGCACCGAAGTGCTGGGCCTGGTCAAGGCGCAGATGGTGAAGAACTCGGTGATCGTGCCGATGGGCTCCAAGGGCGGTTTCGTCTGCAAGCAGCTGCCGCCGGCGAGCGACCGCGAAGCCTTCATGGCCGAAGGCATCGCCTGCTACAAGACCTTCATCTCGGCGCTGCTCGACGTCACCGACAATCTGGTCACCGGCCAGATCGTGCCGCCGAAGGAGGTGCGCCGTCTGGATCCGGACGATCCGTATCTGGTGGTGGCCGCCGACAAGGGCACCGCGACCTTCTCCGACATCGCCAACGGCATTTCGGAACAGTATGGCTTTTGGCTCGGCGATGCCTTCGCCTCGGGCGGCTCGGCCGGCTATGACCACAAGGGTATGGGCATTACCGCACGTGGAGCCTGGGAATCGGTGAAGCGCCACTTCCGCCATCTGGGCGTCAACACCCAGGAGCAGGATTTCACCGTGATCGGTATCGGCGACATGGCCGGCGACGTGTTCGGCAACGGCATGCTGCTGTCCGAGCACATCCAGCTGATCGCCGCGTTCAACCACATGCACATCTTCCTCGACCCGACCCCGAATGCGGCGGTCAGCTTCGCGGAACGTGCGCGCCTGTTCAACCTGCCGCGTTCGAGTTGGACCGACTACAACCGCGAGCTGATCTCGCAGGGTGGCGGCATCTTCGAGCGTTCGGCCAAGTCCATCCCGCTGTCGCCGGAAGTCAAAGCCTGGCTGGAAACCGACAAGGACAGCATGGCGCCGAACGAGCTGATCCACGAGATCCTCAAGGCACGCGCCGACATGCTGTACAACGGCGGTATCGGTACCTATGTCAAGGCGTCGACCCAGAGCCACGCCGATGCGCGTGACCGCGCCTGCGACCCAGTGCGCGTCGACGGCCGCGAGCTGCGCGTGAGAGTGGTGGCCGAGGGCGGCAACCTGACGTGCACCCAGCTGGGTCGCGTCGAATTCGCGCTCTCCGGTGGCCGCATCTGCACCGACGCCATCGACAACTCGGCGGGGGTGGACTGCTCCGACCACGAGGTCAACATCAAGATCCTGTTGGGCGCGGTGATGCAGGCTGGGGACATGACGCTCAAGCAGCGCAATGAACTGCTGGCCGAGATGACCGAGGAAGTGGGGCATCTGGTGCTGCGCAACAACTACCTGCAGACCCAGGTGCTGGCGATCAAGCAGCAGGAAGCGGCCTCGATCCTGTCGACCCATGCCCGCATGATCGCCCACATGGAGAAGACCGGCGAACTGAACCGCGAGATCGAGTACCTGCCGTCCGAAGCCCAGATCAACGACCGCCGTCTGGCGCGTCAGGGTCTGACCGCGCCGGAAGTGGCGGTGCTGCTGGCCTACAGCAAGATTTCGCTGGACCAGGCGATCCTGGCGACCGACGTGCCGGACGACGTCGATTTCCTGCCGGTGCTGGTGAACTACTTCCCGAAACCGCTGCAGGAACGGTTCCGCGGCCAGATGGAGAAACACCATCTGAAGCGCGAGATCATCTCCAACCAGATGGCCAACCAGATCATCAACCGCATGGGCACGACCTTCGTGTTCCGCCTGCAGGAAGAGTCGCCGTTCTCCGCGGCCGACATCGCCCGTGCCTGGTGGATCGCCAGCCGCGTGTTCAACGCCGAACAGCTGTGGGGCCAAGTCGAGGCGCTGGACAACCAGATTCCGGCCGACCAGCAGATGGAACTGATGGTGATCGTGCGTACCCTGATCGAGCGCGTGACGCGCTGGGTGCTGCGCAACAAGCGTCCGTTCAGCTCGGTCAACGCCGTGATTGATCAGTATGGTGCCAAGGTGCAGGCTCTGCTTGCGGCGCTGCCGGAGCTGATCAGCGCCACCGACTACCCGACCGTGGCGGCGATGGAAGCTCGTCTGGATATCCCGAACCTGCCGGTTAGCCTGGCGCGCGTGCTGGCGCGTCTGGAGTTTGCCGTGCCGCTGATGGACATCATCGAAATCGGCGAAGGCGAGGAGCTGACCCAGGGTGTGCTGGCCAGCAATTACTACCGCCTGGGCAAGGTGCTGCAGCTGGACTGGATGCGCGAGGCGATCACCCGTCTGCCGCGCGACAATCGTTGGCAGTCGCTGGCGCGTTCGGCGTTGCGCGATGACCTGTATCGCCTGCACCGCAAGGTGGCCAAGCTGGCGATCCAGGAGTGCAAGGAGTCGGAAGACCTGGCCAGCGCCTGGCTGGAAAAGCGTCACCACGATGTCGAGACCTGCCACCAGATGTTTGCCGAATTGCAGGCCTTCCAGGCGCTGGACCTGGCGATGTTGTCGGCCGGCATGCGCGAGCTGAACAACCACCTGTTGGCTTGACCCGTTTCCATTCTCCCTTCAGACCGGCCGCAAGGCCGGTTTTTTTATGGCGGCCGTTTAATATCCTCACCGTCTAATGTGCTTAAAAAAATAGACGTTTCGCACTTTATTAAATTTATTGATCGATATTTGCCATTTATTTAAAACTAAAACTATAAAATAGTTGGGTTTGTTCAACGATTGTTGTATTTATTTAACGCTTTCACTCTTGTGGTTTTACTTGAAATTAAACATTGTTGATTGGCTGAGCCGTTGTGGGCTATCGTTGCGCTACAGGTTTCAAGCACAAGCTCAAGACCGGTCTGCATGGCAGGCGGGGAGAAAACAGAAGCCGAATGGCCTATAACATGGGCTGCCTGTATGAGAAATGGAATCACGTTCCGCTGGTCGGACATTTAGTTTCAGAGGAGAAACCATGGTGCCTGAAGTCGTTCCCGACAATGAGGTGCTGGTCAGCTTTCGCGGTGTTCAGAAGAGCTACGATGGCGAGAGCCTGATCGTCAAGCATCTGGATCTGGATATCCGCAAAGGGGAGTTCCTGACCCTGCTTGGGCCTTCCGGTTCCGGTAAGACCACTTGCCTGATGATGCTGGCCGGGTTCGAGACCCCGACGCATGGCGAGATCCGCCTCAATGGCGCCTTGCTCAACCACGTTCCGCCGCACAAACGCAATATCGGCATGGTGTTCCAGAACTATGCCCTGTTCCCCCACATGACGGTCGGCGAAAACCTCGCCTATCCGTTGAAGATCCGCAATTTCTCCAAGTCCGATATCGATGCCAAGGTGATGCACGCGCTGTCGATGGTCAAGCTGGAAAAGCTGGCGCATCGCTACCCGGCGCAGCTCTCCGGCGGCCAGCAGCAACGCGTGGCCCTGGCGCGCGCGCTGGTGTTCAACCCGCAGCTGGTGCTGATGGACGAGCCCCTGGGTGCGCTCGACAAGCAGCTGCGCGAGCACATGCAGATGGAGATCAAGCACATCCATGATTCGCTGGGCGTGACCGTGGTGTACGTCACCCACGATCAGGGCGAGGCCCTGACCATGAGCGACCGCGTCGCCGTGTTCAAGGACGGCATCATCCAGCAGATCGACAGTGCCTATAACCTGTACGAAGCCCCGGTGAATTCCTTCGTCGCCAGTTTCATCGGCGAGAACAATACGCTGGAGGGCGAGGTGCAGAGCCTGCAGGACGGTCTCTGCCAGGTGAAGCTGGGCGACGGCATCGGTCTGACGGCCAAGGCGGTATGTGCCGACCGTGCCGGGGTACGGACCACCATGTCGATCCGTCCCGAGCGCGTGCGTCTGAACGGCGCCTCGGAGCAGTGCGCCAACCGCTTCCAGGGCAAGCTGCAGGAGTTCATCTACTTCGGCGATCACGTGCGCTTGCGCATGGACGTGGCGGGCAACCCATCCTTCATCGTCAAGGTGCCGGTGAGCGAGCTTGACGGCTCCTGGTCGGTCGGCGACTCCATCGCGCTGGGCTGGAATCCGGAAGACATCCGGGCGCTGGATCCCCTCAATCCGTAGTTTTTCACACACACAAGACAGATCGACGCCACAGGTACGTCGCAATGAGCCCGGGGAACACGGGTTTTGCCTATCACTAAACTGAACTGGGTTTCAGAGGAGAAGCTGGATGAAAAACGTTACCAAGAAAATCATCGTTACCGCTGTGCTGGGCGGGGTTTCGCTGTCGGCTCTGGCTGCCGAAAGCCTGACCGTCATTTCTTTCGGCGGGGCGAACAAGGAGGCCCAGGCCACCGCTTACTACCAGCCGTACGAGAAGGCGACCGGCACCAAGATCACCGCGGGGGACTACAACGGTGAAATGGCCAAGGTGAAGGCCATGGTGGAAGTGGGCCGTCCGACCTGGGACGTGCTCGAAGTGGAATCGCCGGAGCTGCTGCGCGGCTGTGAAGAGGGCATCTTCGAGAAGATCAACTGGGCCCAGGTGGGCAACAAGGCCGACTTCGTCAAGCCGGCGGTTTCCGAGTGCGGCGTGGGCATCTTCGTGTGGTCGACCGCCCTGGCCTACAACGCCGACAAGCTGAAGGCGGCGCCGACCTCCTGGAAGGATTTCTGGGACGTGAAGAAATTCCCGGGCAAGCGCGGCCTGCGCAAGGGCGCCAAGTACACGCTGGAATTCGCCCTGCTGGCCGACGGCGTGCCGGCCTCCGACGTCTACAAGGTGCTGGGCACCAAGGCCGGCGTGGACCGGGCCTTCAAGAAGCTCGACCAGCTGAAGCCGAACATCCAGTGGTGGGAAGCCGGCGCCCAGCCGCCGCAATTCCTGGCCTCCGGCGACGTGGTGATGAGCTCGGCCTATAACGGCCGCATCGACGCCGCGCAGAAGGAAGGCAAGAACCTGAAAGTGGTGTGGAACGGCAGCATCTACGACGTCGATTCCTGGGCGATTCCGAAGGGCGCCAAGGTGAAGGAGGCGATGAAGTTCATCAACTTCGCCAGCAAGCCGGAAAACCAGAAGAACTACTCGGCGCACATCGCCTACGGCCCGACCAACCTGAAGACGGTCAAGCAGATGGACGCCAAGCTGGTGGCCAACCTGCCGACCGCTCCGGCCAACCTGAAAGGGGCGCTGGCGCTGGACGTACCGTTCTGGGTTGAGCATGGCGAAGACCTGGAAGAGCGTTTCAACGCCTGGGCTGCACGCTGACCTTGAGGCCGGCCTGGCGTGAGCCGGGCCGGTATGTAACTGCGGTTCCCGCCGCGACAGGGCGGCGGGGCCCTTCTCTCAGGTTGATGACATGTCGGATAGTCTTATCATGAATGCGCCGTTGACGGCCGCCGACGGCGAGCCGCTCAAGAAGAAACTGGCGCGCGAGCAACGTCTCAAGCAATTCAAGGCGATCGCCCTGGTCGCCCCGCTGGGGTTGTTCCTGCTGCTGACCTTTCTTGTCCCGATCACGTCGCTGCTGTTCCGCAGCGTCGATAACCCGGAAGTCGTCACCGCACTTCCTCATACCAGTCAGCTGATCCGCGCCTGGGATCAGCGCGGCCTGCCGTCGGACGCGGTGTACTCCGCACTGGCGGAGGACCTGGCCCGCGCCAAGGCGGACGGCACGCTGGCCGACGCCAGCAAGCGCCTCAATATGGAAATCAGCGGCTACCGCTCGCTGTTGATGCGTACCGCACGCAAGATGCCGCTGCAACTGGCGGCTGGCGAGTCGGTGCGCGACCACTTCATCCAGATCGACGAGCGCTGGGGCGATCCCGACCACTGGCACGCCATTGCCCGCAACGCCAAATCGTGGAGCCCGTATTACCTGTATCGCTCGCTCGACCTGCGCGAGAACAAGAGCGGGGTGCCGGAGCTGACGCCGGTCAACGAGCGCGCCTACCTCAGCATCTTCGGCCGCACCATGTGGATGAGCCTGTGGGTGACGGTGTTTTGCATGCTGCTGGGCTACCCGGTGGCGTACTGGCTCGCTAACCTGCCCAAGCGTCAGAGCAACCTGTTGATGATCCTGGTGCTGCTACCGTTCTGGACCTCGGTGCTGGTACGGGTGGCGGCGTGGATCGTGCTGTTGCAGTCCGAGGGGTTGATCAACAGCGGTCTGATGGCGCTGGGCATCATCGACCACCCGCTGCAGTTGGCGTTCAACCGCACCGGGGTCTACATCGCGATGGTGCACATCCTGCTGCCGTTCGTGATCCTGCCCAGCTACAGCGTGATGAAGAGCATTCCGCCTTCGTACGTCAAGGCGGCCATTTCGCTGGGCGACCATCCGTTTGCGGCGTTCTGGAAGATCTACTTCCCGCAGACGCTGCCGGGGGTGGCGGCCGGGGCCTTGCTGGTGTTCATCATGTGCCTGGGCTACTACATCACGCCGGCCTTGCTGGGCAGCCCGGAAGACCAGATGGTGAGCTACTACGTCGCCTTCTATACCAACGTCACCATCAACTGGGGCATGGCCGCCGCACTGGGTAGCCTGCTGCTGGTCGCCACTCTGGCGCTGTACGCGGTGTACAGCAAGCTGGTGGGTACTGACCGTCTGAGCCTGGGATAAATCATGCTGCCTAATTACGCCTCTCCCGTCGAAAAGCTCTGGTACTGGACGTTCCGCCTGCTATGCGTGCTGGTGCTGGTGTTCTTGATGTCGCCGCTGTTGGCGATCATCCCGCTGTCGTTCTCGGCCGACAGCTTCCTGGTCTACCCGATCAAGTCGTTCTCGTGGCGCTGGTACGGCGAGTTCTTCGGCAACGGCGAATGGATGCACTCGCTGAAGAACAGCTTCATCGTGGCGCCGGCCGCCACGCTGCTGGCGACGGTGCTGGGGACGCTGGCGGCGGTCGGCCTGACCAGCTCGAACTTCCCCGGCAAGTCGCTGCTGATGACGGTGCTGATCTCGCCGATGGTGGTGCCGGTGGTGATTGTCGGTGTCGGTGCCTACCTGTTCTTCTCGCCGCTGGGCCTGACCAACAATTACCTCGGTCTGATCCTGGTGCACGCCGCGCTGGGGGTGCCGTTCGTGGTGATTACCGTGTCGGCGACGCTGAGCGGTTTCAATACCAGCCTGATCAAGGCCAGTGCCAGCCTGGGGGCGAATCCGCTGCTCACCTTCCGCAAGGTGGTGCTGCCGCTGATCGCGCCGGGCGTGGTGTCGGGGGCGCTGTTCGCCTTCACCACTTCGTTCGACGAGGTGGTGGTGACGCTGTTCCTGGCCGGTCCGGAGCAGGTGACGCTACCGCGCCAGATGTTCAGCGGCATCAAGGAGAACATCAGCCCGGCGATCGCGGCAGCGGCGGCGGTGCTGATCCTGTTCTCCACCACCTTGCTGCTGACGCTGGAATGGCTGCGCGGCCGCTCGGAGCGCATCCGCACCGCCAAGGCCTGAAGCGCTTGCCGCTAGATGTGCAAAAGCCCGGTTATGCCGGGCTTTTTCTTTTTCAGGGGTGAGTCAGGGCGTGAGAAATCGTCGTAAGCCTCCCCAGGCTGGTTCGAGAAGCGCAGCCCTACATATTATATGGCGCGCATCACAGGGCCGGCTTGGGGGGCGTAGTAGCCGATTTATTTACAAGCTCTCAATGCCGGCCGCTGCTGCCGAACCCGTTCTCGCCGCGGTGCGAGGCGTCGAAGTCGTCGACGATGTTGAAGCCGACCTGCACCACCGGCACGATCACCATCTGTGCGATGCGCTCCAGCGGTTCGAGGGCAAAGTTGCTGTGCCCGCGGTTCCAGACCGAGACGAACAGCTGGCCCTGGTAGTCGGAGTCGATCAGGCCGACCAGGTTGCCCAGTACGATGCCGTGCTTGTGACCCAGGCCGGAGCGCGGCAGGATCATCGCGGCGAGGCCGGGGTCGGCAAGGTGGATGGCCATGCCGGTGGGGATGAGCTGGGTCTCGCCCGGTTTGATTTCCATCGGGCTGTCGATGGCGGCGCGCAGGTCGAGCCCGGCCGAGCCGGCGGTGGCGTAATTAGGCAGGTTGTCGTGCAGGCGCGGGTCGAGAATCTTGACGTCGATGACGGGTTTCATGCGGATTCCTTGAATAATCGTGAAAGGTTGGCCGAAGCTGGGCTTCGGCCAACCTCTGAGTGGATCGGGCGGTTTAGCGCTGGGGTAGCAGTGTCGCCAGATGCGCAACGATGGCGTGGGCCACCTGCTCTTTGGGCAGATCCGGCAGCGGATGAGCACCGGTGTCGTCGAGCAGCACCACTTCGTTGTGGTCGGCGCCCATGGCCAGTTGTGCCAGGTTGGCGACCAGCAGCGGCACCTTCTTGCGCCGGCGCTTGGTTTCGGCGAATTCCAGCAGGTTCTGGCTTTCCGCGGCGAAGCCGACGCAGAACGGCGCCGCCGGCAGGCCGGCCACGGTGGCGAGGATATCCGGGTTTTCTTCCAGTTCGATGACCGGTACGGCATCGCCCTTCTTCAGCTTGTGCTCCGACCGGTTCTTGACGCGGTAGTCGGCCACCGCCGCCACGGCGATGAAGACGTCGCTGTGGCCGACTTCCTGCAACACCGCCTGGTGCATCTCGGCGGCGCTGACCACATCGAGGCGGCGTACGCCGACCGGGCAGGGCAGGCCGGTCGGGCCGGAGACCAGCGTCACCTCGGCACCGGCATCGCGGCAGGCGCGAGCCAGCGCATAACCCATCTTGCCGGAGCTGACATTGGTGATGCCGCGCACCGCGTCGATTGGCTCGAAGGTCGGGCCGGCGGTGAGCAGCACCTGCTTGCCGGCGAGGCGTTTCTCGACGAAGAAGCCTGCCACGCGTTCGGCGATTTCCTCCGGTTCCAGCATGCGGCCGAGGCCGACTTCGCCACAGGCCTGCTCGCCCGCGGCCGGGCCGAACACCGTCACGCCGTCGGCGACGAGCTGGGCGACGTTGCGCTGGTTGGGTGGGTTGTCCCACATCTGCTTGTTCATCGCCGGGGCGACGATCAACGGACAGGTGCGCGCCGCGGCCAGCGTCGAGATCAGGTCGTCGCAGGCGCCGTGCGCCAGCTTGAACAGGCAATCGGCGCTGGCCGGGGCGATCAGGAACACATCGGCGCGGCGCGACAGCTCGATGTGCGCCATGGCGTTGTCCGGGCGCGGGTCCCACTGGCTGGTGTAGACCGCATGGCCGGACAGGGCCTGGAAGGTGGTCGGTGTGACAAAGCGGGTGGCGGCGTCGGTCATCACCACGTCGACGCGGTGTCCGGCCTTGACCAGGAGACGGGTCAGCTCGGCCGCCTTGTAGGCGGCGATGCCGCCGGTGACGCCCAGCAGTATCCGTTTGGCAGACATGGAAAGCCTTTGTGCAAGCTGAAAAGGTAAAAGTTTACCGGAAATTGCCGGCCTCGGTGGCGGCTCCGCTGTCGCCGCCGCGCCGGCTATGATTTTGGCATGGAGTTGGGTTTAATGGTGAAAACAAGCTATAGCACAATGAGGAGCCGATCATGTCGATCTGCGACTGGCCTGCCGCGGAGCGGCCCCGGGAAAAGCTGCTGGCACAGGGGGCGGGGCGTCTTTCCGACGCCGAATTGCTGGCCATTTTTCTGCGCACCGGCATCAAGGGGCTGTCGGCCGTCGACATGGCACGCCGGTTGATGACCGAATTCGGTTCGCTGTCGCGGCTCTTGTCGGCCAACCTGGCCGAGTTCGAGCGCCAGCCCGGCCTCGGCGTGGCCAAGTACACCCAGCTGATGGCGACCAAGGAACTGGTGCGACGGGCGCTGGCCGAAGAGATGAAGCTGGCCGATGCGCTGTCGAGCCCGCAGGCGGTGCGCGACTTTCTGCGGCTGAGCATCGGCCTGCGCGACGTCGAAGTGTTCGTGGTGATCTTCCTGACGGCACAAAACCGCGTTCTGGCGGTCGAAGAAGTATTTAGCGGCACCTTGAGCGAGACCCGGGTCTATCCGCGCGAGGTGGTGCGGCGGGCGCTGGCGCACAACGCGGCCGGCGTCATCGTGGCGCACAACCACCCTTCCGGCGTCGCCGAGCCCTCGTCGGCCGACCGGGCGCTGACCGATACCCTCAAGGCCGCGCTGCAACTGGTGGATGTCCGCTTGCTGGACCATTTCGTGATCACGGGAAGCCATGCCGAGTCGTTTGCCGAGCGTGGCTGGCTGTAGGGCGTATCTGCTGCTGCGGGGCTGCCGGCGTCGCGCAAAGAGCCCATCCTCATGCCGGTGACAGGCGATGCCCGGCCGTCGACAGTGCGGCCCGGCGCGAGTCGCCTCATTCAAATGTAACTGTCGAGCTTGGTTCTACATTCTTCGCATCACGAGGAGGTCGTCATGAACATCCTGCGCTTGCTGAATGAATCAGAGTACATCCAGGTGAACAACCAGTTCATCAAGCCCGACTATCAATACGCCTCGGAAGAGTTCGCCGACGACGAGGATATCGCGCTGGCGGCGAAGCTGGACGGTCAGGAGCTGATCCTAACAGTGGCTGAATTGGAAGAGGCGACCCCGCTGGCCGACGGTGGTTTCTGGCTGGAAGGGGTGGGCTACCTGCGCTTCCTGTCCCGTGAAAGCCTGCACTGAGTCCTCTCTCCCCGCCGCTCATGGGGGCGGCGGCGATCTTCGTACCGTGGCCCGCTCATGGTGAGCCGGGCACAGGCTGTGTCCCGGCGCCTTCTCCTCTGCGCTATCGTTAAACGTGAGCCCCCGGCGGTGTGGCCGGGGGCACCTTGGGGAGAACCATGCCAAAGATCGTGGTGATCGGCAGCATCAATATGGACCTGGTCGTGCTGTGTCCTCGTTTTCCGGCGCCGGGCGAAACGCTGCTCGGCGAGCGTTTCTTCACCTGCCATGGCGGCAAGGGGGCCAACCAGGCGGTCGCGGCGCGCCGCCTCGGCGCCGAGGTCAGCTTCATCGGGCGTGTCGGCGACGACGGTTTCGGCCATGAACTGGTGGCCGGGCTGCAGCAGGAGGGGGTGGACACACGTCACGTGGCGGTGACGCCCGGCGTCGCCAGTGGCGTCGCCACCATCACCGTCAGCGGCGGGGAGAACGCCATCGTCGTCGTGCCCGGTGCCAATCATGCGCTGAGTCCGGACGATGTGCGCCAGGCCGAAGCCGAGATCGCTTCGGCCGACGTGCTGCTGACGCAACTGGAAATTCCTCTGGACGCCGTGGAAGAAGTTGCCTGCCTTGCCGAGCGGCATGGCGTGCCGCTGATCCTCAACCCGGCGCCGGCGCAGGCCCTGCCGCCCGAACTGCTGGCGAAGGTGGCCTACCTTACGCCCAATCAGCACGAATTGGCGCAGCTGCTTGGTGTGGAGGCCGCCGGGCTCGAGCGCCTGCCGGCGCGGCTGGCAGGCAAGGTGGTGCTGACGCGAGGCGGGGAGGGGGCCGATTATATCGATGCGGCGGGTGTGCTTCACCACCAGCCCGGGCGCGCCGTGCCGGTCATCGACAGCACCGGGGCCGGCGATACCTTCAACGCCGCGCTGGCGGTGTTTCTACCCTTGGGTATGGCGGCGGCGCTGGAGCGCGCCGTCGCGGCAGGGGCGCTGGCGGTGACGCAGCCGGGGGCGCGGGCCGGCATGCCGACGGTCGCACAGCTGGAGGCGTTCCTCGCCGTGGCCCGGCAACGGTGAAAAAAGTGTGAAACTTGCCGCTGCGGGGCGCGCGGCTCTTGCCGCGCCGGCCGGCTGTTTCCACAATGCTTCCATCCCGACCCTGGGGCGTCTCGCCCCGCCCACACGACTCATGAAGCTCGGCATCACCTCCAAACTGTTTTTTGCCATCCTGTTTTGTTGCGTGGTGGTCGCGATCGCCATCGGTGCCGCCAGCCGCCTGAGCTTCAAGCAGGGGTTTCTCGATTACGTCAGCCAGCGCGACGCCCAGCGCCTGGAAACGCTGAAGACCAGCCTGGTCGACGCCTATCGCGAAGAAGGCAGCTGGACCTTTCTGGTCGGCAACGAGCGGCTGTGGCGCCGGCTGGTGCGCACCGAGGTTCATCCCGAGGGGCCACGCGGCCGGCACGAACCGCTGCCGCACCCCGGCTTTCGCCTGCCCCTGCCGCCGCTGACACTGCTGGATAGCGGCGGGCGCGTGGTGATCGGGGCACCCAGCTGGCCTCCCGATGCCACCCGCACCGCCCTGCAGCAGGACGGCCGCACCATCGGCTGGCTGGTGAGCGTGCCGGTCAGCCGCCTGACCAACGCCGCCGACCTGCGCTTCCAGGAAGGGCAGCTCAAGGCCGGCTGGTTGTTCGCGCTGCTGGGGGTGGTGCTGGCCGCCGTGGTGGCGATGCTGCTGGCGCGCGTCATGCTGGTGCCGGTGAAGCGCCTGGCGGCGGCGTTGCACCAGTTGGCGACCGGCGACTACAGCACGCGGGTCGTGGCCAGCTCGCGCGACGAGCTCGGCCAACTGGCAGGCGACTTCAACCGCCTGGCGCGGGTGCTGGAAAACAACGAGCAGATGCGCCGCCACTTCATGGCGGACATCTCGCACGAGCTGCGCACCCCGCTGGCGGTGCTGCGCGGGGAGCTGGAGGCGATGGAGGACGGCGTGCGCACGCCGACGCCGGAGGCGCTCAAGTCGCTGCAGGCCGAGGTCTCCACCTTGAGCAAGCTGGTGGACGACCTGTACGAGCTGTCGCTGGCCGATGTCGGGGCGCTGAGCTACCACATGGAGGTGTTCGATCCGGCGGACGTCCTGCAGCAGGCGCTGAACGCCTTCGGCGAGCGCCTGCAGGGCCGCTCCATCCGCCTCGAGACACGCCTCCCGCCAGGGGGCGGCTGGACCATCGAGGCCGACCCGCAGCGCCTGCTGCAGCTGTTCAACAACCTGCTGGAAAACGTCGTGCGCTATACCGATCCCGGCGGGCGGCTGCAGGTGAGCGTCAGCCGCGACGGCGAGTGCCTGCGCATCGATTTCCAGGATTCGGAACCGGCGGTGCCGGCCGAGGCCTTGCCACGGCTGTTCGAGCGGCTGTACCGGGTGGAGGGCTCGCGCAACCGCGCCAGCGGCGGCGCCGGCCTCGGCCTGGCACTGTGCCGCAGCATCGTCGAGGCGCATGGCGGCACGATCGAGGCCCGCCCGTCGCCGTTGGGCGGGCTGTGGATTTCCCTGACTTTCCCCTTACGGATGCGTTGAGAGCATGAACCCGTCTCCCAAGCCAGCCTACGTCCTCGTGGTCGAGGACGAACCCAAACTGTCGCGCCTGCTGGCGGATTACCTCGCGGCAGCCGGTTTCGAGACCGCCTGTCTGGCGGACGGCCTGGCCGTGGTGCCCGAGGTGCGGCGCCGTCTGCCGGACCTGATCCTGCTCGACCTGATGCTGCCCGGCCGCGACGGCCTCGACATCTGCCGCGAGTTGCGCGCCTTCAGCGACGTGCCGATCGTCATGGTCACCGCCCGGGTCGAGGAGATCGATCGTCTGCTCGGCCTGGAGCTGGGCGCCGACGACTACATCTGCAAGCCGTACAGCCCGCGCGAAGTGGTGGCGCGGGTCAAGGCCATCCTGCGCCGCAGCCAGCGCCATGGCGCACTGCCGGCCGATGCCGGGCTGACGATCGACGAGGAGGGCTACCAGGCCTCGTGGCAGGGGCGGCGGCTGGAATTGACTCCGGCCGAATTCCGCCTGCTGCGCACGCTGGCCTCTATGCCGGGGCGGGTGTTCTCGCGCGACCAGTTGCTGGATCACCTCTACGCCGATCATCGCGTGGTGACCGACCGCACCGTCGACAGCCACATCAAGAACCTGCGCCGCAAGCTGGAGCAGGCGGCGCCGCAGCAGGAGCTGATCCGCTCGGTGTACGGCGTCGGCTACAAGCTGGAATTGTGAACACGCCCTAACACTTGCTTCACCGTTTCTCCACGCTTTCTCTCCAGTTCCCTGACATTTGCGGCTTACGCTTTCTTCATCGGATGGTGGCGAGGCCATCTATATTCACAGGGAGATTGCAATGAAACGGAAAGTCGCATTGACACTGATTCTGGCCGTGGTGAGCGCTTCGGCATTGGCCGCGGCCAGTGGCGCCGCCCCCAAGGAGGGGCCGATGGACGGGCCGGCGGCGCGCTTCGCGCAAGCCGACAAGAACGGCGACGGCCAGCTCAGCCGTGACGAGGTGCAAGCGGCGTGGCCCCGTCTGGCGGCCGATTTCGACAAGGCCGATACCAATCACGATGGCCAGCTGAGTCGGGACGAGCTGCATCGCTTCATGCACGACCGCTTCGCGCAGCGGCACCACGGCCGTCGCCATTTCCAGCAGTGTTTCGCCCAAGCCGACAAGAACGGTGACGGCCAGCTGAGCCTGGAAGAGGCCCGGGCCGGCATGCCGAGGTTGGCCGAAGACTTTGCCAAGCTGGATCTCAACCACGATGGCCAGCTCAGCCGCGACGAACTGCGCCAGGCGATGCGCGAGCATTTCCGGCAGGGCCCGGGGCGCGATCACGAGCATGCGCCGTTCTTCGCCAAGCTGGATAGCAACGGCGACGGCAAGCTGAGCCTGGACGAGGTCAAGGCGGCGTTCGCACGCGCCGACACCAACAAGGA
The DNA here is from genome assembly GCF_000283535.1 of Pseudogulbenkiania sp. NH8B. Lineage (GTDB taxonomy): Bacteria > Pseudomonadota > Gammaproteobacteria > Burkholderiales > Chromobacteriaceae > Pseudogulbenkiania > Pseudogulbenkiania ferrooxidans. The sequence continues at coordinate 3,267,121 of NC_016002.1, read as the reverse complement.
CGGTTTCCTGAGCAAGGACGAGTTGCGTGCCGCCGCAGGACCGCGTCCGGAGGACTGCGGCCGCTGAGCGTGGTTTGCGCCCGGCGCGGCAGCGGCCGTGCCGTGTCCTGTCGGTCCCGGCGTGGCCGCTGGGGAAAAGGAGTTCACCATGTCGAATGTTGTCCCGTATCGGGTCGGCGCCGTGGCGACGCTGTTGGCGTTGAGCCTGGCCGGCTGCGTGGTGGCGCCTGCGCGTCCCTACAGCATGCCCCGTAGCGCACCCGAGGCGGTAGCGCCGCCGCCAAGGGAGGTGGTGTTCTATCCGCGTGCCGGCCAGAGCGAAGGGCAGCAGGACCGCGACCGCTACGAATGCCACCAGTGGGCCGTGCGGCAGAGCGGTTTCGATCCGAGCCTGCCGCAGGCGGTGGGTTCCCCTTCGGTACGGGTGGTGCCGGCCGGGGCTCCCGGCCATGATACCGCGGCGCTGGCGGTGACCGGCGCCTTGGTGGGCGCCGCGGTGGCCAGGCCGCATCGGGGCGCCGAGGGTGCGCTGGTGGGGGCAACGATCGGCGCCGTGGCCGGCGCGATGTCCGACACCGCACGGGCGGAACAGGCGCAGCGCATGGAACAGGCCTACGCCGCCCAGGAGCAACGTCAGCAGGCCATGCTGGAGCAACAGGCCGATGCCTATCGGCGCGCCATCTCGGCCTGCCTGGAAGCGCGTGGCTATACCGTGCGCTAGGACAACGCCCGACTGATCGCGGAGTCGCCATCATGAAATTCGTCCATCTCGCCCCCGTCCCGGCCTCCCTTCTGCTTGGCCTGCTGCTGGCCGTCCCGCCCGCGCTGGCCGCTCCTCCACAGTGGGAAGGCGCGGTGGTGACGGTGGCCCGTCCGGCATTTCCGGCGCGGGGAGCCTTTGTCGGTTCGCTGCCGGGCGGTGGGCATGCCGTCGTACACGGCGGGGTGCGCTATCACTATTACGACGGTTTCTGGTACCGCCCGCGCGGGCGCGGCTACGTGGTCGTGTCGCCGCCGCGCGGCGTGTGGGTGCCGGTGCTGCCGCTGCTCTACACCACGCTGCTGATCGGTGGCGTCACCTACTACCTCGCCAACGACGTGTACTACGTGCAGCGCAGTGATGGCTACGTCGTGGTGGACCCGCCGCTCGGGCAGGGCTCGTCCGGCTCGTCGTCCGCACGCGATAGCACCGATCTGTTCATCTATCCGAATCGCGGCCAGGACGAACAGCAGCAGGCGCGCGACCGTTACGAATGCCACCGCTGGGCGCGTGGCCAGACCGGCTACGACCCGACCTTGCCCGAGGGCGGTGTCGATGCGCGCGACGCGTTCGCGCTGCGTGATCAATACCGGCGGGCCATGGGGGCTTGCCTGGAAGGCCGCCACTACACCGTGCGCTGACCGAAGCGGGGCGTCCCGAGCGCAGAGTGGACATGGATTGATGTGGCTCAAGAAAGAGGGCGGTGGATTGTTGCTACAGTAGCGGCCATGCATGATTTGGGCATGACCACGGAGGGGCAAGTGAAGAAAATCACGCTAGGAGTGATCGGCGCCGGTGAAACCGGTACGCCGTTGTTGCAGCAGTTGCTGAGCGCGCCCTTTGTCGAAGTGGTGGGCGTGGCCGACCTCAATCTGGAACTGCCCGGCATCGACCTGGCGCGCCAGCACGGGGTGCCGGTTACTCGCAATTTCATCGAGATCGCCGAGCAGGGCAACCGCGTCGACATCATCATCGACATGACCGGCTCGCGCAAAGTCCGCGACGACCTGCGGCGCTTCATGCAGTTTTCCGGCAACCTGCACACGGTCATCGTGCACGAACGGGTAGCCTTGCTGATGCTATCGCTGTGCGCCGGAAAGTATGTGGAGACCCGCCACGGCGAACAAGCTTACTGAACACGCCGATAGCAGAATTACAGAAACGAGAGCTTGACCGGGAGATCGGACGATCCCCGGTCTTTTTTTACGCCGGTGCCCCCGAGCGTGGGCCGCTGCTGTGCGTGGATGCCCGGCCACATGCACCACTCCTTGCTACCGGCGTAGCCCTCCGAGGCATCATCCCTGGCAGGCCGGGGCGGGCGGGACGAAGCCTGCCGGCAAAGACCACACCGTGATGTCGCCGTCGCGCGCGAACGCTGGCTGGCCCGACAGGAACGGGAATGCCGCGGTGGCGGCGGGCGAGCCCCACACCCAGACCGCGTGGGGGCGTGGCCGGCACAGGCTGGCGCGCCATTGTGGCGGGGTCAGCAGCACCTGTTGCTGGGCCAGCGGAGCGAATCTGCCGGCATCGAACAGTTCCTTGCGCCAGTTGTCGTGCCGGGGAAGCTCCGGATCGGTCCAATTGCTGACGATCACGGCGGGACGCTGCATGGGCAGATAGAACGCCAGGTCGAACTGGAATTTGTCCAGCATCACGACCTCGTCTGCCGGTTGGAAGGCGGCGGCCATCCGGCCCGCCAGCGGCTTGGCCGAACCGCCCTCGTGGCGGGACACGGCGACCACGGCCCCGATGCAAACAATCATGGCGATCACGGTGCTGACGACGAAGGAACGGCGGGCCTTCTTGCCATCGCCTTGCTGCATCCACTCGGTAAACGGCTCGGCGATCAGGAAGGCAAACGGCGGCAGCAGCGGAAAGATATAGCCGACCAGCTTGGAGCTGGGCAGCGAGAAAAATACCAGGATCACCAGCAACCACACCCCCATCAGGCGGCGTAAATCACCCTGCACCGGGTCGGTCCAGTAGCTCCGCTTCAGGGCGCGCCAGCACCACGGCGACCACGGCGCGCACAGCAGCAGCACCACCGGTACGTAGAACCAGAGCGGCTTCGGGTTGTTGAAACCGCTTTCGGCAAAGCGTTTGAAATGGTGGTAAACGATGAAGTAGTCGAAAAAACCGCTGAACTTCTGCTGCATCGACCAGAACCAGGGCAGGCCGAGGGCGAGGAACAGCAGCAGCGCGGGCCACCAGAGCAGGTGGCGTACCGAGGCAAAGCGGCCGCGCGCCAGCAGCCAGCCCAGCAGCACCGCGCCGGGAAGAACCATGCCGATCAGGCCCTTGGCGAGCACGCCCAGCGCCGCCATGGCGTAGGCGGCGGCGAGCATGGTGCGGTAGGGCTGGCCCTGTTCGGCGCGCAGCACGGCTTCGGCGGCGGCAAGGATGGTGAGCCCGATCAGGCTGGCCACCAGCATGTCGAGGTTGGCGAACTGGGCGCCGGCAAAGAAGAAAGGCTGGGTCGTCAGCACGATCGCGGTGGCCGTGGCCACGCTAGCGCCGCGGTGGCGGCGCACGAACAGCCACAGGGCGAGGACCACCAGGGCCGCGGCGGAGACCGACGCGAGCCGTGCGCTCCATTCATGCAGCCCGAACAGCTTCAGGCTGAAGGCGGTCAGCCAGTAGAACAGCGGGGGTTTGTGAAAGTAGGGCAGTCCGTCCAGCAGCGGCACCGACAGGCTGTGGGCACGCAGCATTTCCCAGGCGACGCCGACGTAGCGCCCCTCATCCGGCAAGGTCAGCGGACGGAGTCCGATCGAGAAGCCGAGCCACAGCACGACGCCCAGCAGCAGGGCGGTGAAGGTGGCGCCACTCAAGCGCTGCGTCAGCCAGTTGTCTGTCTTTTCCATCCAAATCATTCCAAGGTCTAGGGGGGGAGGGCTTGGGTGGCAGGGCGAGACAAACAGGAGGTCATGTTCGCAGTCGCCGGCATGGTGCCGGCTAGCTATTTTACGGTGATAGCTGATGGCAATCTTAAGCTGGCCAAATGGCCGGGGCGGTGTGGCGCCCGTGGGGGCGCCACACCAGGGGGCGATTTACCGGGCCGAGCGCGTCGCCGCATGGAGTCATGCGGTGCGGGCGGCCCCCGACTCAACCGAAGCCGCGACGCTTGAGCGCGAGGTAGAGCATGGCTGCGGTGATGGCCTTGTTGAGCGCGTCGTGGCGCGGCAGCGCGGGAACGCCCAGGTCGTCGATCAGGGCGGCCAGGCGCAGGTCGATACGGCTGTTCGGCTGCTGTCTGAGCTTGTAGTCGTAGTAGCGGCCGGAAATCTCGATCTGGCGGTTGGGCAGGCCGATGCCCAGCAGCGGGCGCAGGTATCTGTCGAGCACGGCGATGTCGAATTCGAGGTAATACCCCAGCACCGGCCGCCCGCCGATGAAGTCGAGCAGGCAGCGCACCGCCGCCTCCGCGTCCAGCCCGCCGGACAGATCGCGCGGGCGCAAGCCGTGCAGGCCGACGCGCTCCCGCGTCAGCGGTCGGCCGGGTTTCACCAGCAGGTCGAGCGCCTCGCTCGTCACGATGCGATTGCCGCTCAGCCGTACCGCGCCGATCGTGAGCAGCTCGGCCTCGGTGACGTCGAGGCTGGTCGTGTTGCAGGCGAGGCTGATCACGTCGTCCGACGTTTCCTCGAACAGCCGGCGGTAGGCCGGGTCCTTGAGCTGCCGGGCGGCGAGCCGGCGCTGCCAACGCGCCAGCATCACAGGCTGCCCAGCCGGAAGTGGTGGCGCAGCATGGTCTTGAAGCGCTTGACCACGCCCAGCGCGTCCTTCAGCAGGTCGCGCTCCATCGTCGAGAGGCGGGCCGGGCTGATCAGGTTGCCGCTGGGCCGGCCTTCGGCCAACGCTGCGAGTCCCTGGCCCAGGCGCAGCTGCAACAGGAAGGACAGCGCCTCGGCCACGTCGCCGGCCAGTTCCTTGTCGAGGCGGCCGCTTTCCGAGAGCCGTGCCAGCCGCTCGAAGGTGTTGCGTTCCTTCAGGCCGTACTGCAGGGCCAGCGCGCGCACACCGTGCACGACCGGGAAGATGCCGCCCTTTTTCAGGTCGAGCATGGCCTGGCCGTCCTGCTGCCGGGTCAGCAATTGCGCGAACAAGCCGAGCGGGGTGTCGAACTGCTCGATGGCGCGCGCGAAGCGGTGGTAGAAACTGTCGTCGTCGCGCAGCAGCTGTTGCAGGTAATCCTGGCAGCGCTCCAGCAGCGCCGCGTCGCCGGCCACAGCCTCGGCGTCGACGAAAATGGCCAGGTTGAGCTGGGCGTCGCGATCCGGCAGGTAGACCCAGTGGTAGAGGCGGTCGCGCATGGCGCTCTCGGACAGGCGCCAATCCGGGTTGTTGACCATGATGCGTCCCGGGCAGGGCGGGTAGCCGAAGCGGGCCAGTGCATCGGAGAACGCCTGGCAGGTGCTGTCCAGCGCCGGGCTGGTGTAGCCGTCGCGCAGGATCAGCGCGTTGTCCTGGTCGGTCTTGAGGATCTGTTCGCCGCGCCCCTCCGAACCCATCACCAGGAGGCAGCTGTTGGCAATCAGCTCGGCGGGCGCGAGCAGCTGCCAGCTGCGTTCGAACAGCCGGGCGTTCAGCGTCTGCACCAGCCGCCCCAACTGGACGGCCTTGACGCCGTGCCCGGTCAAGATTTCCACCAGCCGCGTGATCTGCGCCGCGATGTCGGCCAGCTCGTCGAGCGAGTCGGCCTGTTCCAGGCGCTGGGCGATCAGGTGCGAGTGGTTGGAGAAATAGGACAGCAGGTCGACCTGCTCCAGGATGCCGACCGGGTTGCCGGACTCGGTCACCACCACGCGCTGGATGTTCTGCTGCGTCATGGTGAGCAGGGCGTTGAACAGGTAGTCGTCGAGCTCGCTGCAGATCAGGTCGAAGCGGCACAGCGTGCCGAGCGAGGTATCGGGCGGCGTGCCGTCGATGATCAGGTCGCGAAAGTCGCTGGTGGTGAAAATCCCGACGCGGCGGCCATGACGCACCAGAATCGACTTGGCCTTGTGCTGCTTCATCAGCCGCGCGGCGTCCAGCACGCTGTCCTCGCCGTCGAGGAACAGCGGCTTCTTGGCGTAGACGTCGCGTACCCGCGCGGTGAGCAGCGTCTGCCATTCACGGTTGCCGCTGCGTTCGGCCAGCGCACCGAACTTCTGCGACACGCTGGCGTAGAAAAACGCGCCGAAGCGCGCGTTCTGTTCGGTCAGCGCCAACAGCGTGGCGCGCGGCAGGGCGTAGACCAGCGCTTCCTCGTGTACCACGAAACGGTGCGCGGTGTGCCCCGCCACCAGGGCGCGGGCGTCGAAGGCATCGCGCTCGCGGTAGACCGCGATGACCTCGTCCCCGGCCATCTCGCGCACCAGGCCCCTGATCACCACGAACAGGGTGTCGACCGGCAGGCCCGGTGCCATGATCTGTTCGTCGTCGCCGTAGTACACGATGTCGGCGCTGGCTTCCAGCGTATCCCGTTCGGCCGCGCTGAGGCAGTCGAACGGCGGATGGGTGAAGTCGAAACGGCTCATGCGGGCTCCGCGATCCGGGCACGGGCTTCGGCCAACGTGCCACCCGGTTTGTCCATGCTTCGGGTAGGGCTATAGCGATAGCATAACGCCTTGCCGCGCTGAGGTGTTGGCGGCGTGGCGCCGCCGTCGCCTCAGCGCGTGGCAGCCGGCGGGGCGGTCGCCGTCAGCAATGGCGCGCCGTCGCGGAACAGCGTCAGCTGGCCCGGTGCCAGCGCGGTCCAGTGCTCGTTGTCGGTCAGCGGCACGGTGGCGATCACCGCCACGCGGTCGCGCGGGGTGGTGACGGTGGAGAAGTCGACCGTCACGTCGTCGTCCACCAGGTGGGCGGTGGGAAACGGCGCCTGGCGCACGATGTAGTGCAGCTTGGTCGAGCAATGGGCGAACAGCAGCTCGCCGTTGCTCAGCATGAAGTTGAACACCCCCTTGGCGTGGAGCTCTTCGGCCAACCTGCTGACTTTCGCAAACAACTCTTCCACGCTTGGCGGCTGCGACCACTTCTGGCGCAGGGCTTCCAGGATGCAGCAGAAGGCGCGTTCCGAGTCGGTGCTGCCCACCGCGTTGTAATAGCGGCCAGGCGGCGGCGCAAAGTCCTCGAGGTTGCCGTTGTGGGCGAAAATCCAGTACTGGCCCCACATCTCGCGCATGAAGGGATGGGTATTGGCCAGGTTGACCACCCCCTGGGTGGCCTTGCGGATGTGGGCGATGACGTTTTCCGACTTGATCGGGTACTGGCGCACCAGCGCCGCCACTGGCGATTCGACCGAGGGCTTGTCGTCCAGGAACAGGCGGCAGCCCTTGCCCTCGAAGAAGGCGATGCCCCAGCCGTCGGCATGATGGTCGGTCAGACCGCCGCGACGGTGAAAACCTTCGAAGGAAAAGATGATGTCGGTGGGGGTATTGCAGTTCATGCCCAAGAGCTGGCACATGGCGGTCGATCCGGTTGAGCGTTGAGGACGGCGCGTGACCCGATCCGCGCGGGACGGTCCGGCCGAACAGGATTCATTGTTTCATGTTACTCCGCGCCGCGCCAGACGTGGCCGGTGCGCCCCTAGCCTCGCCGTTCCGACGTGCTTTTCGGCCGGCGAGCGCCATCATGGCAGAGCGGCAGCCTTGCGTTTTGTGAGAAAATCCCCATCTGCCTTGTTTTCCCGGAAAAGACGCGAACATGACGACGATCGTGGTGGTAAAAAAAGGCTCGCAGATCGCCATCGCGGCCGACAGTCAGACCACCTTCGGCGACGACCAGAAGCTGCTCGCCGGCTACGACCCGCATCACAACAAAATCTTCCGCCAGGGCGACAGCTACCTGGCGATCGCCGGTTCGGCGGCGCACGACCTAGTGTTGCAGAGCGTGCTCAAAGGGGTCCACAACAAGGACTTCAGCTCGCGCCAGGGCCTGTTCGACACCTTCCGCAAGTTGCATCCTAAACTCAAGGAGCAGTTCTACCTGCGCCCAGAAGAGGAAGAGGACGACCCGTACGAGTCGAGCCAGATGATGGTGGTGGTGGCCAACGTGCACGGCATCTTCGGCGTCTACCCGATGCGCGAGGTGTACGAATTCTCGCGCTTCTGGGCCATCGGCTCGGGGCGCAAGTTCGCCATGGGCGCCATGTACGTGGCCTACGAGCAGGACCTGAGCGCCGAGGAAATCGCCCGCATCGGCATCCAGGCCGGCTGCGAGTTCGACGTCAGCTCCTCGCTGCCGATGACTCTTTACACGATTGATACGGCTGCCCCGGCAGCCAAGGACTGAACAGCATGACCCAACACGACACCCTGCAACGCTTCCTGTTCGACGGCGCCCCGGTGCGCGGCGCGCTGGTGCGGCTCGACGGTGCCTGGCAACAGGTACTGGCGCGGCGCCGCTACCCGCTGCCGGTGCGCGCCATGCTGGGCGAAATGATGGCGGCCGCGGTGCTGTTGGCCGCCAACCTCAAGTTCGACGGCACGCTGATCTTGCAGATTCACGGTGCCGGCCCGCTGCGCCTGGCTGTGGTCGAGTGCAATAACGACCGTACCGTGCGCGCCACCGCCAAATTCGACGAAGCGCTCGACGAGCGCCTGTCGCTCGCCGAGCTGCTGGGCGAGGGTGGCAAGTTCGTCATGACGCTGGAGCCGCGCGTCGACAAGGCGCAGACCTGGCAGGGCATCGTGGCGCTGGAGGGCGACAGCATCGGCCAGATGCTGGAGAACTACATGCGCCGCTCCGAGCAGCTCGACACCCGCCTGATCCTGGCCGCCAACGAATCCACCGCCGCCGGCCTGCTGCTGCAGCGCTTGCCGGAGGGGCACGGCGATGCCGAAGGCTGGCCGCACGTGCTGACGTTGGCCGAAACACTGCAGCACGACGAACTGCTGTCCCTGTCCGCCGACGACATCCTGTTCCGCCTCTACCATCAGGAAGCCGTGCGCGTGTTCGACGCCGAGCCGGTGTCGTTTGCCTGCACCTGCAGCCGCGAGCGCGTCGGCGGCATGCTCAAGATGCTGGGGGGCCAGGAAGTGGCCGACGTGGTGCTGGAGCAAGGCAGCGTCGAAATTGCCTGCGACTTCTGCAACCAGCACTATGTCTTCGATGAAGAGGACGTCAATGCCCTGTTCGAGTATGACGTGATGGCCGCCGTGCGCGAATCCCGCCACTAAGCCGTTGCCGCCCCGGGCCACGCCCGGGGCCGTTGCTCTTGTTTACCGCTTTTGCCGTTTTGGGCGCCGGCCACGATGCCGGCGCCGTTCAAGGAATACCCATGATCCCTGCCCGCCGCCTGGCCGCCTATCTCAAGGAACAATCGCTGCCGCTCGACAAGGTGGAACTCCAGATCGCCGCCTTGACGCTGGGCGCCGTGCTCAGCGTCGACAAGCCCGCACCGCGCACCGACCTGTTCCGCTACCCGGTGCCGTTGCTGAGCGACGATGGTGCCTGCTCGCTGGTCGATGAACTCGCCGCCGAGCCCTACGACCTGTCGCCGCTGTTCGGTGGTGAAAGCGCCGAAGCGCGCGGGGCGCTCAACGACCTGCATGCGCTGGTCGATTCGACCAACAGCCGTGTCGGCGCCGACTGGCTCGGCATCTACCGCGCGATCGGCAGCAAGGAACAGGCCCGCCTCGTCAAGCTGGCCTACCGTGGCGCCCCTAGCCGGGCCGAATTCCCGCTGACCGAAGGCTTTGCCGCCGGCAGCAACAACAGCCGGGTCGGCCTGACCGGCTGGGGCGTGGTGATCGACGACGTCACTGTCTGGCGCGACATGGGCGGCAGCTATTACGAGTGCGATCCCAAGGTGAAAAGCGAGGTCTGCCTGCCGGTGTTGGACGAAGAGGGTGTGGTGCTCGGCATCATCGACGCCGAGTCCGCCGAAGCCGGCTTCTTCACGGCCGAGCGCCAGGTTTGGCTCGCGGCGCTGGCGCTGGTGCTGGCCAGCCCGCTGGCCGGGCTGCCGCTCGTTGAAGAAAATTGATCGGATCGATTAAAACCTTTTACTTTCTCTTGTCGTATGGGCGGAGTAGCATCCGGTCATCCCGGAGAAGATCCACCTGCCCGTTTCGGCGTGCAGGTTTTACCTGCCGTGTGGGCCGTTGGCCGAAGCGGCCGGTTTTTGATGTGGAGTGATGATGTCGATTGAAGCAAGCGCACCGCCACGGCTGGCGGCTGTCGCCCACGTGGCGAGTTGTCGTCTGCCCACGCCGTGGGGTGAGTTCACCATGCACGGCTTCGAGGAAGTGGCGGGTACCCGTGAACATGTCGCGCTGACCATGGGCGACATCGCCGACGGTGAGCCGGTGCTGGCGCGCCTGCACTCCGAGTGTCTAACCGGCGACGGCCTGTTCTCGCTGCGCTGCGACTGTGGTTTCCAGCTGCAAGCGGCGCTCGAGGCCATCGCCCGCGAAGGCCGTGGCGCGCTCTTATACCTGCGCCAGGAAGGTCGCGGCATCGGCCTGATCAACAAGATCCGTGCCTACCGCCTGCAGGATGGTGGCGCGGATACCGTCGAGGCCAACGAACAGCTGGGCTTCCCGGCCGACATGCGCGACTTCGGCATCGCCCGCGACATGCTCGACGAACTGGGCATCGGCCGGGTGCGCTTGATGACCAACAACCCGCGCAAGCTGCAGACGCTGCGCGATGCCGGCATCGAGATCGTCGAGCGCGTGCCGCTGATGGTGGGCCGCAACCCCCACAACGACGGTTATCTGGATACCAAGGCCGCCAAGCTGGGGCATCTGTTCCACGGACTCTGAGCGACCCCGCCGAATAAAACAGGGCCGCGCCATCTTGGCGCGGCCCTGTTTTTTTGGCCGGGACGTCACGGTGGGCTATGGTTCATAAGGGAAAGGGGAGAGGCTGACGGCGAACAAGCCGGGGTGGGGACTGTCCTACCGGTAATGTGGAAGGGAGGGCGCGACATGAGGGTCACCCCGAAAATGAGCGTGCATTTCGATGTGCCGTACGGTGCGCGGGAGCAGGATGTCTACCTGCCGCCGCGCCCTGAAGGGCCGGGCATGGCCGCGCTGCCCGCCGAAGTGTTCAGCCAGACCGTCGCGGAGTACCGGCAGTGGGCACAGTACCTGGACGAGCTGGCGCAGCGGGCGCGTCAGGGGCAGGACGAGGAGGCGCGCGCGCTGGCGCGCGGCAAGCTCAAGTTTCTGCGTCGCCGGGTGGAGCTGCTGCGCGAGGAGGCTTTGCTGTCGGCCGTGCGCGATCGCCTGCCGTTGGTACAGGCGCTCTACCAGCTGACGGTGGAACTGGGGCAGGTGGTGATGGAGCTGACCGGGAGGATGGCGCCGGCGCTGGACGAATGGCCGCTGCCTTACCGGCTCTACAGCCGTGGCCGGCAGGCGGTTGCCGATGCCGCCCCGGCGCCGGTACAGGATGAAGGCGCCTCGGCTCCGGTCAGGGAACGCCGTGCCGTGGCGCGCAAGCAAGGCAACCGGCTGGAGGAGGAAGAGCGCCAGGACGTGGCCTACGTGGTAGCCGGCGTGCGCTTCATTCATGCGCTGGTGCAGGGCTGGCACGTACTGGAACAGGCGGCCGGCATCGGCGACATCGAACACAGCTTGCAGATGAGCGAGCGGTTGGCGGCCTGAGCGGGCAGAAGCGGAAGGCGAAAAGCAAAAAACCGACGTCGATGACGTCGGTTTTTTGACTTGGTGGAGATAAGCGGGATCGAACCGCTGACCTCTTGCATGCCATGCAAGCGCTCTCCCAGCTGAGCTATACCCCCAAAATGGCGTCCCCACGGGGATTCGAACCCCGGTCGCCGCCGTGAAAGGGCAGTGTCCTAGGCCTCTAGACGATGGGGACAGGAAATCGTGGTGGAGATAAGCGGGATCGAACCGCTGACCTCTTGCATGCCATGCAAGCGCTCTCCCAGCTGAGCTATACCCCCACTGAACAACCTGTCTCGTTCTGCTTTAAGCATCGCGAGAGATGCGAACTATACCGATAGCCTTTTTTTGGGTCAAGCAAAAAATGCAAAATTTTTGCCGCCCGCGTTCTCCAGATGCCAGTGCACGGAGACACGAGGCCGGGTAACATTGCGCGGGTGCTTCAGTGGCGCTGCTTTTCCAGAATCTCGACCACTTCTTCGTCGCTGACCTGGGGGAAGTGTTCGTAAAACTGTCCGACCGCGCTGAAGTTGAGCGGCGTCTCCAGGCACACCATGTCGTCAGCGTAGCTGGAAACCTGCTCCAGGGTGTCTGGCGGAGCCACCGGTACGGCACAGACCAGCTTCGCCGGTTGCTTGGTGCGGATCGCCCGCAGCGCGGCGATCATGGTGGCGCCGGTGGCCAGGCCGTCGTCGACGACGATCACCACGCGCCCGGCCGGGTCGGCAGAAGCGGCCAAGCCGCTGTAGCGTTGGCGGCGCTGGTGCAGCAGCTCGAGCTGCGCCCGTTTTTCCTGTTCGATGTACTCGGTGGAGGCGCCGGCGAGCCGGGCGACGTCGGAAATGTAGGCCCAGCCGGACTCGTCGATCGCGCCGATCGCCAGTTCCGGCTGGAAGGGCGCCCCCAGTTTGCGCACCAGGACGACGTCCAGCTCCCCTTCCAGCTGGTCCGCGATGAGTTCGGCCATCGGGACTGCTCCCCTGGGAATGGCAAGGACTAGCGGGTGCTGGCCGCGGTAGCTGGCCAATCGCAAAGCCAACCGTGTCGCGGCTTGTTCTCGATCGCTGAAGCGCATGATGTTCTCTCCTGCGTCTGTGCTTCAGCATAGACCGTAGCGCGGGGTTCCATGCCTGCATGGCGGCTTTCCGGTCGCAACCATTAGGTGGGTTGCGGCACTCGAACCGAGCCGCTTGGCTTGGCGTCGTCGCACTGCTGCGCTGGACAAGTCTGAAACAACCATCGCCGCGATGCGGGGAAAGGCAGGTGAAAGTATCGCTTGGGGTGGGGTGTTGCCTAATGATCCTGGCAAGCCTCTGCGCAGGGGGCAGAAAAGAGACGCAGGATGCAAAAACAAAAAGCGCCTGGAGTCGTGAGCCGGCTCAGGCGCTTTTAGCAATTCGGGTGTCGGGCCGGGTTTTGCCTGTGGCAGGCTGGCCGATCGATTTTGGCGTCCCCACGGGGATTCGAACCCCGGTTACCGCCGTGAAAGGGCGATGTCCTAGGCCTCTAGACGATGGGGACCTAGACCGGAACGCGAGTTTGGTGGAGCTAAGCGGGATCGAACCGCTGACCTCTTGCATGCCATGCAAGCGCTCTCCCAGCTGAGCTATAGCCCCGACACGTGCGTTCAAGTGCGGCGGATTATAAGAAGGTGCGGCGGAGCTGTAAAGAGGCGGGGACGAAAAAAATCCTGCCTCGCCCCGTCGGGTATAATTCGCCGTTTCGCACTCGTCGCAAGGCCGCCATGTCGGTTGATCACTACGAAAATTTTCCGGTCGGGTCGATCCTGCTGCCGCGGCGCATGCGCCGGGCGGTGCATGCCGTCTATCGTTTCGCGCGCTATGCCGACGATGTGGCCGACGAAGGCGTGCGTCCACCGCAAGAGCGGCTGGACGAACTTGCCGCGCTGCGGGCCGAACTCGATGTGATCGGTGCAGGTGGCACGCCGCAGATGCCCCTGATGCAGGCATTGGCCGAGGCCATCCGTGCACATGCCCTGCCGCTGCAGCCGTTCTACGACTTGTTGTCGGCGTTCAGTCAGGACGTGGTCAAAGGGCGCTACGAGAATTTTGCCGAACTGGTGGATTACTGCCGGCGATCGGCCAACCCGGTAGGGCGGCTGATGCTGGTGCTGTACGGGGAAACCGACCCGCGCAGCCTGGCGATGGCTGACGGTATCTGCACCGCCTTGCAACTGATCAACTTCCTGCAAGACGTGGCGATCGACTGGCGCAAGGACCGGGTCTACCTGCCTCAAGAGGATTTGCGCCGCTTCCGGGTGGCGGAGGCGCAGATTGCCGCCGGCGACAGCGGCGGGTTGTGGACGCCGCTGATGCTCAAACAGATTGAACGAGCCCGCAAGATGTTGCAGGCCGGGGCGCCGCTGGGCAAGAAGCTCAAGGGCCGATTCGGATTGGAGTTACGCCTCATCGTCATGGGCGGCGAGCGCATCTTGCAGAAGCTGCATGCCTCGGGCGGCGACGTGTTCCGGCAACGGCCGGTGCTGACCAAACGCGACTGGGCGTATATGCTGTGGCGCGCCCTGCGGGCCAACTAGACACTTTTTCAGGAGAGGCGCGTGACGCCCGACCAATATTGCCAAGACAAGGCCGCTTCCAGCGGTTCCAGCTTCTATTACAGTTTCCGTTTCTTGCCGGAGGAGCGGCGGCGCGCCATCACCGCGCTCTATGCCTTCTGCCGCGAGGTGGATGATGTGGTCGACGAATGCCATGACGAAAACGTGGCGCGGACCAAACTGGCCTGGTGGCGGGCGGAGCTGGTCCGCCTCTACGCCGGCCAACCCCAGCATCCGGTGACGCAGGCGCTGCAACCGCACGTGGCGGCCTACGGCCTGCCGCAGAAGTTGCTGGAAGAGATCATCGACGGCATGGAGATGGACCTCGACTTCGCCCGCTACGACCGTTTTGCCGATCTGCTGCTGTACTGCCACCGTGCCGCCGGGGTGGTGGGGCAGTTGTCGGCGCAGATTTTCGGCTACACCGACCAGCACACGCTGAAGTACGCACACGAGCTCGGGGTGGCGTTCCAGCTCACCAACATCATCCGCGACGTCGGCGAGGATGCCCGGCGCGGACGTATCTACTTGCCGGTCGAGGAACTGCGCCGCTTCAACGTGCCGGCCTCCGACATCCAGCACTACCGCGAAACCGAAGCGTTCCGCCAATTGATGGATTTTCAGATCGAGCGCGCCGAGCAGTATTACCGCCAGGCTTGGGAACAGTTGCCGAAGAGCGACGTCAAGGCGCAGCGTCCCGGCCTGTTGATGGCGGCGATCTACCGCGCCACCCTGGCCGAGATCAAACTCGACGGCCCGCAGAAGGTGCTCAACCAGCGCCTGTCGCTGACCCCAATCCGCAAGCTGTGGCTGGCGTGGAAAACCTGGGTGTTCGGCTACCAGCCGTGAGCCGCCCCCGTGTTGCCGTGATCGGCGCCGGCTGGGCCGGGCTGGCGGCCGCGGTCGAGCTGGCCGGCTTTGCCGAGCTGACGCTGTTCGAGGCCGGGCGCGAGCCCGGCGGCCGGGCGCGGCGGGTGCGCGATGCCGACCTGGCGCTCGACAACGGCCAGCACATCCTGATCGGCGCCTACCGCGAGTGCCTGCGGCTGATGGCCCGGGTCGGCGTCGATCCCGACGCCGTGCTGCTGCGCCAGCCGATGAACTGGCACCGCCACGGCGGCCTGCGCCTGCAATGCCCGCCGCTGCCGGCGCCGCTGCACGTGGCGTGGGGGCTGCTGACGGCCCGTGGCATCGGCTGGCGCGACAAGTGGCGGCTGAGCCGGGCGCTCGACAGGCTCAAGCGCCAGCGCTGGCGTCTGACCCAGGACATGCCGGTGGCCGAGTGGCTGGCCGCGCAAGGGCAGGGGCCGGCGCTGCTGGCGGGTTTCTGGCAGCCGCTGGTGTTGTCGGCGCTGAACACCCCGCTGGCCGAGGCCTCGATGCAGATACTGGCCAACGTGCTGCGAGACAGCCTGGGTGCCTCGCGCGCCGACAGTGACCTGCTGCTGCCACGGCACAACTTGTCGGCGTTGTTTCCGCAGCCGGCGTGGGCGTGGCTGGAAGGGCAGGGGGTGCAGCTGCGCAGCGGCTGCCGGGTGCGCCGGGTCTCCTTCGCCGACGGCGGCGCCGAGATCGATGACGAGCGCTTCGATGCCGCCATCGTGGCGGTCGGGCCGCAGCATGCCGCCGCCTTGCTGGACGATACGGCGTTGCAGCAGCGGCTTCAGCTTTTGCGTTACCAGCCGATATGCACGGTATACCTGCGCTTCGGCCAACGTGTGCGGCTGCCGCACCGGATGACCGGGGTCGCCGGCGGCACCGCCGACTGGCTGTTCGACCGCGAGGCGCTGAGCGGCGAGTGTGGCCTGGTGGCGGCGGTGATCAGCGCCCCGGATGACGCCGTCACCGCCTTGCCGCAGGATGAATTGGTCGCTCGGGTGCTCGCCGACCTGCGCCGTCTGCAGCCGAATCTGGCGCCGCCGCTGTGGTCGCGCGTACTGGTGGAGAAACGCGCCACCTTCGCCGCCGTAGCGGGCGTGCTGCGCCCGGGGACGCGCATCGGCGTACAATGCGGCTATCTGGCCGGCGACTGGGTCGATTCGCCGTACCCGGCCACGCTGGAGGCCGCCGTGCAGAGCGGGGTTTCCGCCGCGCAGATGTTGAAGCAGGATTGGATGAAACAGAAAAACCGATGATGACGACTGAACAGAACAACGCAAGCCTTGCCGGCCGGGTGATCCTGGTGACCGGTGCCACTCAGGGGATCGGTCGCGAGGTGGCGCTGCATTACGCCCGCCACGGTGCCACGGTAGTGGTGCTGGCGCGTAGCGTGAAGCGCCTGGAGGGAGTGTATGACGAGATCGTGGCGGCCGGGGCTCCCGAGCCGGTCGCGATCCCGCTCGACCTGCTGACGGCCACCGACGAGCAGTTCAACAACCTGGCCTTCCAGATCAAGCAGACCTGCGGCCGGCTGGACGGCATCGTGCATTGCGCCTCGCATTTCTACGCGCTCTCGCCGCTGTCCAATCAGACGGTGGACGAGTGGATGAACCAGTACCGCATCAACACCGTGGCGCCGTTCGCGCTGACGCGTGCCTGCTTGCCGCTCTTGACCGAATCGCTGGACGCTTCGGTGCTGTTCGTGGGCGAAAGCCATGGCGCCAAGCCGGGCGCGTACTGGGGCGGCTTCGGCGCCTCGAAGGCGGGCCTGCATTACCTCACCGCCGTGGCCGCCAATGAGTGGGACGTCTACCCCAACCTGCGCGTCAACCTGCTGATTCCCGGCCCGGTCAACGCGCCGCAGCGCACCCGTACCCACCCGGGCGAGGCTAAGACCGAGCGCGCCCAGATCGCTGACCTGCTGCCGCACTTCCTGTTCTGGGTGAGCGAGGCCAGCAAGGGGCAGAGCGGTCGGGTGATCGAACTGGACCTGCGCCCGCAACTCGTCTCCTGAAGAAAGGGGCCTCATGCGTTCCCTGCTCGTCATTCCCCTGCTGCTGACCTTGGCTGGCTGCAACTGGGTCAGCAACGTCTCCGGTCTGTCCAAGGATGCCAACAAGGCGGTCGGTGCTGCCTGTCGCCAGAGCGGGCGTTCGCTGGAGGAGTGCTACCAGCGTAATCCCGACGCCGACAAGGCACAGATTTACGCGGGCTGGCGGGAAATGCACGAGTACATGGTCAAGCAGAAGCTGGATACCATCGCTCCTCCTTCAGACCCCGTCGCCCCGGCCACGCCCGCGGCGGCGCACAAGCCGGAGGCCAGTGCGGCCTCGGCGGGCGACAAGCCGCAGGCCCAGCTCAGCCCGGAAGAGGCCGACCGGGCGATGCGCAACGATCCGCAGGTGGCGGCGGTGCTGGCCGCCATCCGCCGCGGGGGACTGCCGGCCAAGACCTCTGGCAATTCGGCGAAAGACCCGTCGGACGAGGAAAAGCAACTGCTCGATATCATCAAGCAACTCAACAAGAAGGGCGGCAGCGCCGCCGCCTCTCCCGCCGGCTGAGCGCCGGCGACATTCGTATGGCCAAAATCAAGACCGTTTACAGTTGTACCGAATGCGGCGGGCAGTCGCCCAAATGGCAGGGACAGTGCCCGCACTGCCAGAGCTGGAACACCCTGGTCGAAACCGTCCAGGCGCCGGCTTCGGCCAACCCGCGTTTCCAGGCCTGGGCCGATACCACCAGCCAGGTGCAGGTGCTGTCCGAGGTCGAAGCGGTGGAAGTGCCGCGCGAGCCGTCCGGCATCGGCGAGCTCGACCGCGTGCTGGGCGGCGGCCTGGTGCGCGGCGCGGTGATCCTGATCGGCGGCGACCCCGGCATCGGCAAGTCCACGCTGCTGTTGCAGGCGTTGTCGGAGGTCGGTGCGCGCCGCAAGGTGCTGTACGTTTCCGGCGAGGAATCGCCGCAGCAGATCGCCCTGCGTGCCTCGCGCCTGGCGGTCGACCCGGCGCGCGTGCGCTTCCTCGCCGAAATCCGCCTCGAGGCCATCCTCGCCACGCTGAAGCAGGAGGCGCCCGAGGTCGCGGTGATCGACTCGATCCAGACGCTGTACACCGAGCAGGTCACCTCGGCGCCCGGCTCGGTATCGCAGGTGCGCGAGTGCGCCGCCCAGTTGACACGCATGGCCAAGCAGACCGGCACCACCATCCTCCTGGTCGGCCACGTCACCAAGGAAGGCTCGCTGGCCGGCCCGCGCGTACTGGAGCACATGGTCGATACCGTGCTGTATTTCGAGGGCGAGTCGCACTCCAGCCACCGCATGATCCGCGCCATCAAGAACCGCTTTGGCGCGGTCAACGAGCTGGGCGTGTTCGCCATGACCGACAAGGGGCTCAAGGGTGTGTCCAACCCGTCGGCGATCTTCCTGTCGTCGTACCGCGACGACGTCGCCGGGTCCTGCGTGCTGGTGACACAGGAGGGCACACGACCGTTGCTGGTCGAGGTGCAGGCTCTGGTGGACGACGCCCACGGCTTCCAGCCCAAGCGGCTCACCGTCGGGCTGGAGCAGAACCGGCTCGCCATGCTCTTGGCCGTGGCGCACCGTCACGCCACGGTGGCGTGCTTCGACCAGGACGTGTTTCTCAACGCCGTGGGCGGGGTGAAGATCTCGGAACCGGCGGCCGACCTGGCGGTGATCCTGGCTATCGTCTCGTCGCTGCGTAACCGTCCATTGCCGGAAAAACTGGTGGTGTTCGGCGAGGTCGGCCTGGCCGGCGAGGTGCGTCCGGTGTCGCGCGGCCAGGAGCGCCTCAAGGAAGCGGCCAAGCTCGGCTTCACCCGCGCCATCGTGCCCACCGCCAACCGTCCGCGCCAGCCGATCGACGGGCTGGAGATCGTGGCCGTGGACCGCCTGGCGGACGCCATCGACTATTGCAAGGCATGACCATTTACCTGGGAAGGGCCGCAGCACGATGATGACTCCCGAACTGATCGAGGCGGAACGTCCCTACCTGCTGCGCTACGCCTTGGCGCAATTGCGCGACCGCCAGGCCGCCGACGAAGTGGTGCAGGAGACGCTGCTGGCGGCGCTGGAGTCGCGTTCGTCATTCGCCGGCAAGTCGTCGCCACGCACCTGGCTGACCTCGATCCTGCGCTTCAAGCTGATCGACGCGGTGCGCCGCCAGTCGCGCGAGGTACCGCTGGAGCCGTTTGAGGACACGCTCGACGATGGCGACATCGACGCCCTGTTCGACGCCAGCGGCCACTGGCAGCACGCCATCCGCGCCTGGAGCGGACCGGAGCAGGAACTGGTCGCCAAGCAGTTCTGGGAAGTGTTCGAGCGCTGCTCGCAGGTGATGCCGCGCCGCACCGCGATGGCCTTCGTGATGCGCGAGGTGATCGGCATGGAGATTGCCGATATCTGTAATAACCTCGGCATTACCGCGACCAACTGTTCGGTGCTGCTGTACCGGGCACGCATGAGCCTGCGCGAATGCCTGGAAATCCGCTGGCTGGGAGGAGGTGCCGCGTGAGAATCAATTGCAAACAGGCCAGCCGGCTGATTTCCGATGCGCTCGACCGTCCATTGAGCAAGAGCGAGTACCTGCGCCTGCGCATTCATCTGTTCCTGTGCGGCAACTGCAGCGAATTCTCGCGCCAGCTGCAGCTGATGCAGCAGGCGGCACGCAAGGCCGGGCGAGGGGAGTAGCCCGCCAGGCGCTCAGCCGCATGGATCAAGGCCGGACGTCGTCCGGCCTTGATCATTTCTGGGGAGCCTCAGAACCTGTTTAGGATCTCGCGAGCTAGAGCGAGACAAGGCAAAAACGGCTGAGGAAGCGCAGTTTACACGGGGTAAATGAGCATTCCGCAGACGGTTTTAACGCCGTATCGCCGACGCGCAGCAGATCGTAAACAGGTTCTCAGTGCTTGCCCTTGCCGCGTTTGGCGGCATTGGGACAGTTGGCGCAGGCGTTTTGCTCGCACAGGCCGACGCCGCTCAGCGATTGCTTGAGCGCGCACACCGAGCGGCGGCAGGCGATGAAGCGCACGTTCTGTTCCGAGGCCAGGGCGCGGAAGTGACGCATCACGTTGTGGCCGAGGAAGTCGGTGAACAGGATCAGCATGTCGGTGCCGGCGGGCAGGCGGTCGAGCTTGCGCTGATGCGAGCTGTTGCGTCCGCTCAGATGGCGATGGATGGAGATGCCGAAACTCTCCAGCACGGTGGGGATGTTGCCCAGGGTGTCGGCGCCGACCAGCATGGCGTTCATCGGGTGCTCCTTGAGGATGAGTAATTGAATAAATGATAATTATTATCATTTATTAAGTCAACGACTCGCGATCGGCGCCTTGCCGGGCCTGTTGCAAACCGGAAACAGCTTGCTGGAGGCGCCGTGCCGGGGCGTCTGCCGGGAAGGATGCCGCGCGGCAAGAAGAGGGGCGATGCGGGAGCTAGTTGTCGGCCAGGACGCGGATGCGCACGGTGCGTTCCACCGAGCGCAGGCGCTGGCTGACGCCGATCAGCATCACCTGCCGTCCCTGCTCGTCGAGTCCCACGCTGCCGACGTTCAGCCACTCGCCGACGGCGCCTTCCACCGTGGTGCTCAGCCGATTCTGCTCGATGCCGCCGACGCCGAAGGCCTCCTGGCGCGCCGCCAGCTCCACCACCACGCGGCTGCCGTTGCGCCTCGGCCGTACGTAAAAGCCCGTCACAGCATCCTGATACTCGGCCCCGCGCAGCAGGCCTCCGCGTGGCGTGACCATCAGCCAGGGCAGGGGGCGGCTGCTGCCGCTCTCGATGAAACCGCTGCCGCCGTCGAGCAGGCGCAGCGTCTGGCGGCTGCGACTGCTGCTCCGGCTTTGCGTGGCGTCGGCGCCGAAAGCCAGATCGCCGCGGCGGCGCCCGAGGTCAAGCTCGACGTTGCCGATGCGCGCCGCGCCACCGAGCGACAGCGTGGAGTCGCTCTGGCGCGCGCCACCGTTCTGTTCGACCTCGATCAGCAGATTGCTCGGGCGCACGTCCAGGGTGCGCGCCAGGCGGCGCAGGGTGGCGAGCCGCGCCGGCGAGGCATCCAGGATCAGTTGCCGCCCCAGGCCGCTGGCGCTTTCCCCCGGCTGGAGGTGGGGGGCGATGGCGTCGGCCACCTCGCGGCCATCACGCCAGCCCAGGTCGATCACCTCCAGGGCCATGACGTTGGCCGAAGCCAGCCATAAAGCGGCAAAGAGTGCATGTTTCATGGCCTCACCATTCCTTGCCGGCACGCCAGATCGACCAGATCAGCCAGATGCTGTTGAAGAACGCCACCATGAAGCCCAGAAAGCCGAAGAAAGGTAGCCCGAACAGCTTGGGCCCGGCGTTCACCGTCATGACGATGGACGAGCCGATGATCAGGCAGCCGGTGACGATGCCCATGGTCAGCCGGTTGGCGGTGCGGTCGAGCTGGCGGCCGAAGCTGTCGAGCCGCTGCAAGTCGAAGTTGATGCGGAACTTGCCGTGGCGGATGTCCTTGCCCAGCCGGATCAGGTCGCGCGGCAGGTCGCCGATCATGCCCATGGCTTCGACCAGGGTCTGTTTGCCGCGCTTGAGCAGCGTTTTCGGCGTGTAGCGGTTGAGGATCAGCTCGCGCACGAACGGCGTCAGGTGCTCGACCAGCTGGAAGTCTGGGTTGAGCTGGCGCCCCAGGCCTTCCAGCGTGATCAGCGCCTTGAACAGCATGGCCATGTCCGGCGGCAGCACGATGCCGTGGTCGCGGATCAGCGCCATGATGTCGACGATCAGCTGGCTGATGTTGAGGTCCTTCAACGGCACGTGCTCGTACTGGAACATGAACTCGCTGATGTCGTCGGCGAACTTGTCCTCGTCGACCGGGGTCGTGCCGGTCCACTCGATCAGCACGTCGATCATGGCGCGTTCGTCGCGCCCCGACAGGGCGGCCAGGAGGTCGACGATCTCGTCGCGGCGGGCATGGCTGATGCGCCCGACCATGCCGAAGTCGATGAAGGCGATGCAGTTGTCGGGCTGGAAAATCACGTTGCCGGGATGCGGGTCGGCGTGGAAGAAGCCGTTGATCAGGATCATGCGCAGCACCGCGTCGGCGCCGCGGTCGGCCAGGGTGATGGGGTCGAGCCCCGCCGCCTGCAACGCGTCGACCCGGGTGGCGGCCTGGCCGTCGATAAAGTCCTGCACGTTGACCGCGGGGTTGGTGTAGTCCCAATACACCCCGGGCACGTGCACGAAGGGGTCGTCGGCGAAATCCCGCCGGAAGCGCTCCATGTTGCGCGCCTCGATCGCCAGGTTCATCTCGCGGTTGAGCGACCGGGCGAACTCGTTGACGATTTCGGTCGGCTGGTAGCGCCGGGCGTCGGGAAACTCCAGCTCGATCAGCCCGGCGATATGTTCGAGGATGCGCAGGTCGGCCTGTACCTTGGGCAGGATGCCGGGGCGGCGCAGCTTGACGGCCACCACGGTGCCGTCCTTGAGCGTGGCGCGATGCACCTGGGCGATCGAGGCCGAGCCGATCGGCTCCATCTCGAATTCCGCGAACAGCTCCTCGATCGGGTGTCCCAGTGCCTGCTTCACCAGGTGTGGCACCTGCTCGGGGTGCAGGGGGGGCACGTTGCTTTGCAGCTTCTCGAATTCGGTGATCCACTCCTGCGGGAAGACGTCGACGCGGGTGGAGAGAATCTGTCCCAGCTTGATGAAGGTCGGGCCGAGTTCCTCGAACGCCAGGCGCACCCGCACCGGTGGTGGCAGGCCCTCGTCGCCCTCCGGCAAGGGAAGATTCAGCCAGGCGCCGGCCTTGGCCAGTGCCCGTGGCAGCTTCAGGCGCTGGGCGAACTGGCCGAGTCCGTGGCGGAACAGGATTCCGGTGATTTCCTTCAGGCGCGGCAGGTCGCGCATGGCGATCAGGGTTTCTTTCAGCATCGGGTATCCCGCATTTTGGGTTGGCTTTACACTCCACGCCTCGTCCGATAGAGTGCGGCCTATGAAATTGCATCTGCACCTACTGGCTTGGGTGCTGGCTACCTTTATGGTATTGGCTTATGCCGCGCCAGACAAAGCCCCCACGGAAAATCACCCCGCCGCCGAGACTCAGGAAGACCCCATCGGCAAGTTTGCCGCACCCGGCGAAGAGGCTGTCGGCGACCTGTTGTTGCAGGCCATGAGCCTGCTGGGCGTAGCTTACCGTTTTGGCGGCAGTAATCCTTCGGCAGGGCTGGATTGCAGTGGTTTCATTCAGTATGTATTCAAAAAATCATTACGGGTGAATCTGCCGCGCACGGCGGCGGAAATGGCGCATACCGGAAAAGCGGTCGATAAAAGTGAACTGGCGCCCGGTGATCTGGTCTTTTTCAATACCCGTGGCTTCCAGTACTCGCATGTCGGCATCTATATGGGGGGCGGCAAGTTCATCCACTCCCCACGCACCGGCAAGTCGGTCGAAGTCTCCAACATGAATCAGGATTACTGGACGTCGCGCTACAACGGCGCCCGCCGCGTGAACCGCGGCTCGGCCTCGAATTTCGTGCGCGACGACAGTGAGCCGGCTCCGGTGAAGAACGTCTCGAAGGCGGTGGCGGAGGCCAAGGCGCCGACTGCCAAGGTGGTCTGCCGCAAGGGGCGGCGCTGCAAGCAGGAAGCCGCGGTGGCCGAGGCCAAGGATTCGGGTACCAAGGTGGTCTGCCGCAAGGGCCGTCACTGCAAGCAGGAACAGGCAGCCTCCGACAAGGGCAAGGCTTCCGCCAAGGCGGGCAGGTCGTCCCGTGGCAGGAAGGCCGAAGAGACCAGGAGCAAGTCGTCCGTGGCCGGCAAGTCCGCCAAGGGCGCCCACAAGAAAAAAGTGGCCTCGTCGCATTGATGCGGCATGCCGCGCGCTACCGTCGATGCCCGCCCTGGCGGGCATTGCGTTTTTGAAAGTCGAACGGAACGTCCTATGAAACTGCAACAACCGGTTTGGCTCGATCCGGAGGGCAACGTGGTCGCCTGCGTCGAGAAGATCAAGGTGATGAACGAGAACCTCGAAGAGCTGGCGCAGATGGCGCAGGATGCCTTCGAGGATGCCATCCTGATGGGGTGCGACGAGCGTCAGGTGCGCGCCTTCCTGGTGGCGATGATGCAGAGTCTCGACAACCCCTACCAGGGCTGAGCGCCGTTGACGTCAACCGCCCGCGCGGCTGCCTTGCCTCTTTGCCCCGTGGCGCCAATCGTACTGGCCTCGATGCGCGCCACGACGTTTACCTATTGCTCCCTGCCCGAGGATTTTTCCGGATGGCCCTCCCTTTTGAAGCCCTGATCGGCTTCCGCTACCTGCGCGCCAAACGCCGCAACGGTTTCATTTCCTTCATTTCGCTGGTGTCGGTGCTGGGCATCGCCCTCGGTGTGGCGGCGCTGATCATCGTGCTGTCGGTGATGAACGGTTTCCAGAAGGAAATCCGCGGCCGCATTCTCGGCGTCGCGTCGCACGTCGAGGTCAGCACCTACCAAGGCAAGTTGTCGGACTGGCCATCGGTGGCCGGGCTGGCCGCTAAGGAACCGCACGTCATTGCCGCCGCGCCCTTCGTCAATGCCCAGGGCCTGATGTCGGCGGCCGGCAACGTGCGCGGGGCCCTCATCCGCGGTATCGACCCGGCCAGCGAGGACCGCGTGGTCGATGTCGGCAAGCACATGGTGACCGGCAAGCTCGCCTCGCTCAAGCCGGGCGAGTTCGGCATCCTGCTGGGGGTCGAGCTGGCGCGCCAGCTCAACGTCGTGACTGGCGACAAGGTCACGGTGATCACCCCGGAGGGCAGCGTCACCCCGGCCGGCATGTTGCCGCGCCTGAAGCAGTTCACCGTGGTGGGCATGTTCAAGGTCGACATGTTCGAGTACGACTCGTCGCTGGCGATGATCCACCTCAAGGACGCCCAGGTGCTGTTCCGCATGGGCAGCATGGTGAGCGGGGTACGCCTGAAGCTGGACGACCCGATGGCGGCGCCGCTGGTGAAGGCCGAGCTGCGTAACAAGCTGTCGGCCAGCGCGCTCACCACCGACTGGACCGATACCAATGCCAACTACTTCCGCGCGGTGCAGATCGAGAAGCGCATGATGACCATCATCCTGACGTTGATCGTCGCCGTGGCGGCGTTCAACCTGGTCTCCTCGCTGGTGATGGTGGTCACCGACAAGCAGGCCGACATCGCCATCCTGCGCACCCTGGGGGCGGCGCCTTCCAGCATCATGAAGATCTTCATGATCCAGGGCGCCGTGTCCGGCGTGCTGGGGACCTTCTCCGGTGTCGCCGGCGGGGTGCTGGTGGCGCTCAACCTGGACGTCATCGTGCCGCTGATCGAACGCATCATCGGCACCAAGATCCTGTCGAGCGAGGTGTACATGATCGACTACCTGCCGTCCGACGTGCAGTGGAGCGATGTCTCCACCATTACCGTGATTTCGCTGCTGCTGGCCCTCGTGGCGACGTTGTATCCGAGCTGGCGCGCGGCGCGTACCCAGCCGGCGGAGGCCCTGCGCTATGAATAAGGTATTGCGTTGTCACGATCTGACCAAGGTCTACGACGAGGGCGGGCTGAACGTCCAGGTGCTGTCGAAGGTGACGCTGGAGGTGGAAAAGGGCGAGCGGCTGGCTATCGTCGGAGCCTCCGGCTCGGGCAAGAGTACCTTGCTGCACCTGTTGGGCGGGCTCGATACCCCGAGTTCGGGCGAGATCGAGGTGCTGGGGCAATCGCTGTCGCGCCTGAGCGAGCGCCAGCGTGGCGAGTTGCGCAACCGTTCGCTCGGTTTCGTCTATCAGTTCCACCACCTGCTGCCGGAATTTACCGCGCTGGAAAACGTCATGATGCCGCTTTTGATCCGGCGCATGCCGCGTGCCGAGGCGGAGCAGCAGGCGGCGGAGATGCTGGGCCGCGTCGGCCTGTCGCGCCGTCTGGCGCACAAGCCGGGCGAGTTGTCCGGCGGCGAGCGGCAGCGCGCCGCCATCGCCCGCGCGCTGGTGACGCGGCCGGCCTGCGTGCTGGCCGACGAGCCGACCGGCAACCTCGACCGGGGCAACGCCGACGCGGTGTTCGAATTGATGCTGGAGCTGAACGCCAGCCTTGGCACCAGCCTGGTGATCGTCACCCACGACGACCGCCTGGCGAGCCGCGCCGGGCGCGTGCTGCGCCTGACCGACGGCGTGCTGTCGGTCGATGCGCCGCAACCGGCTCTCTCTGTCACCCATTAAGGAAGGCTTCCGCGGCATGCTGGTCAACGGCGACAAACTGCTTACCCTGGAAAAACTGCTGCTGACGCTGGAAACGCCAGCCGGCTGGCTGGAACTCGTGCTGGCGTTGGCCGCATTCATGGCGGGTCTGTACGTGGCCAGGAGGGTGTACCGCCGCCTGTTCGCCCTTCATCCCGAGCGGTATGACCGTTTTCTGCCCTACGCCAGTTTCCGCCTGGTGCTGCCGCTGGCGGCGCAGGTGCTGGTGATTGTCAGCGCGGGGCTGTGGCGCCTGGTTCTGGGCGAGGCGCCGCAGCTCCTGCCCATCGCCAGCGCCATGCTGTTCTGGCTCGGGCTGATCCGCCTCGCCACCGCCATGGTGCGCCAGGCGCTGCCCAAGGGGCGCTTCGAGCGCACCACCGAGCATTTTCTCGCCACGCTGTTCTGGCTGGGCTTCGTCAGCTGGGCCATCGGCGTCGATACCCTGGCGGTGGACTGGCTGGAGTCGATCCGTTTCCACGTCGGCAAGGTCGAGGTCAACCTGTACATGATCCTGACCGGCTTGCTGTGGGTGGCCATCATCCTGGTGGGCTCGCTGTGGGTGAGCCGCATCATCGAATCGCGGGTGATGAAGCTCACCGATATCGACCTGAGCCTGCGCATCGTGTTCACCAAGTTGGCGCGGACCGTGCTGCTGGTGGCCGGGGTGATGGTGGCGCTGCCGATCATCGGCATCGACCTCACCGTGTTGTCGGTGTTTGGCGGTGCGCTCGGCGTCGGTCTCGGCTTCGGCTTGCAGAAGATCGCCAGCAATTACGTTTCCGGCTTCATCATCCTGCTCGACCGCTCGATCCGTATCGGTGACCGGCTGATGATCGACAACCGCACCGGCTACGTCACCAAGATCACCTCGCGTTACGTGGTGCTGAAAACCGCCGACGGTTCGGAGGCCCTGGTGCCGAACGATACGCTGATTGCCAGTACCGTGGTCAACCAGTCCTATTCGGACAAGAGCATCTGGACCAGCGTGACGGTGCAGGTCGGCTACGACAGCGACCTGGAACTGGTGCTGCGGCTGTTGCGTGAAGCCGCCGTGCATCCGCGCGTGCTGAAGGATCCGGCGCCGTCCTCGTTCGTCATCGCCTTCGCCGACAGCGGCATCAACATGGAGCTGGGATTCTGGGTGGCCGATCCTGAAAACGGCTTCCTGGGGCTCAAGTCGGAGATCAATCTGGCCATCTGGCGCGCTTTCAAGCAACATGGCATCACCATCCCGTTCCCGCAGCGCGAGGTGCGCATACTGGCTCAGGCCAGCGGGGACGCCGCCTAACCACGAGAGGGAGAGCATGTCGGATAAGCAGCTTGCGGTGATTGACGATGACGAGGCGGTGCGCGACTCGTTGATCTGGCTATTCGACGGGCAGGGCTTCCAGACCACGGGTTTCGACAGCGCCGAGGCTTTTCTGGCCGGTCCCGGCCCGGCTGCCTTCAACGCGCTGATCGTCGATTTGCGCCTGTCCGGCATCAGCGGCATCGTGCTGCTCGAAAGGTTGGCCGAACACCCCTACTGCCCGCCGGTGATCATGCTCACCGCGCATGGCGACGTGCCGCACGCGGTGGCGGCGCTCAAGCTCGGGGCCATCGACTTCATGGAGAAGCCGTTCGACGACGGCCGGCTGCTGGCCATGGTCGACCAGGCG
Source organism: Pseudogulbenkiania sp. NH8B (assembly GCF_000283535.1). Taxonomy (GTDB): domain Bacteria; phylum Pseudomonadota; class Gammaproteobacteria; order Burkholderiales; family Chromobacteriaceae; genus Pseudogulbenkiania; species Pseudogulbenkiania ferrooxidans. The sequence continues at coordinate 3,239,402 of NC_016002.1, read as the reverse complement.
CTGCTGCGCGACCAGCAGGAGCGCGACCGCTTCGGGCGGCTGAGCCGGCTCAACCAGTCGCTGGCGCTGCTCACCGAGCGCGAGCGCGAGGTAATGCAGCTGATCCTGGCGGGTAAGCTCAACAAGCAGATCGCTGACGAACTGGCGATCAGCATGAAGACAGTGGAAGTGCACCGCTCGCGCGTGTTCGACAAGATGGGCGTCAAGTCGGCGGTCGAACTGGCCGGGCTGATGGCGGTACTCGACAAGCCGGACGCCGGGAGCAAGGGCTGATGGGCAACAAGCAACCGGTGTCGGTGCTGGTGGTGATCCATGCCGCCGACGGTCAGGTCTTGCTGATCGAACGCGCCGACCGCGCCGGTTTCTGGCAGTCGGTGACGGGCAGCCGGGAAGGGCAGGAAGCGTTGATCGACACGGCGCGACGCGAGGTGCGCGAAGAGACCGGGCTCGATGCCGATGCCTATCTATTGAGCGACTGGCACATCACCAACCGTTACGAAATCTATCCGCACTGGCGCCATCGCTACCCGCCCGGCGTGACCGAGAACGAAGAGCATGTGTTCGGCCTGCTTTTGCCGGCGCCGCGGCCGGTGACGCTGGCCCCGGACGAACATAGCCGCTACCAGTGGCTGCCCTGGGCCGAGGCCGCCGACAAGGTTTTTTCCCCTTCCAACGCCGAGGCGCTGCGCCTGTTGCCGCGCTACCTGCCGTCCTGATCTCGCCCTCTCTCCCGCCTGCCGGCTTGTTCCGGGTGGCGCGTGCCGGCCGCGTTTGCTTTAATGGATTGCCGGCACCGGCTGGCTTGCTGCAAGTCGTGTTGGAGGTTGTAAGAAAACCTTAAAATTGTTCCGGCTTACCCCATGTTAAAATTGCATGACATGTAATTTTATTCTTTATAAAAGCAAGGATTGACGATGAACGCTGCCAAGAAAATCAGGAAGTACATTGAGTCGGGCGAGAACGCAGAACAGGTACAGGTGCTGAAAGATCTGGCCGCAGCGTTGGAACTGGGCCAGTCGTTCGACCTGAAGGCCTTGTACGAGATCGACATGCGCTATTTCGAGGCGGCGATCGAATTGCTGAACGACTGGCGTTTCGACCGCCGCATTTCCTCCCGCAGCAAGCTGCTTGAGCGTCTGCTGGTTGAGACCGCTCCCGAGGCCAAGGTGGAGGTGCCGGCCGAGGCGGTGGTGGCGGAAACCCCCGCCGTGGTGGCCGCCGAGCCGGTGGCCCCGGTGGTGGTGGCCGAGGTGAAGGAGGTGGTTGAACTTAAGAGCCCGAAGGCCCCGAAGGCTCCGCGTGCCGCCAAGAGTGCCACCAACAAGAAGTAAGCCGTAGCCTGGCCGCGCCCCGGCGCCTGACCCCAACAGCCCCGCCACGCGGGGCTGTTGTTTTTGCCGATGCGGCAAGGCGCGGGGTGTGCCGGCTGTCTATAGTGGGTTTATCCGATTGGCGTTTTTTGTCTCGTCAGGCCGGGCGGGCAGTACCTGCCGGGCGCCGCCGTGGCAACCCGGCAACGCCAAGGCGCGATGCGGAAGGGCTGGCTGACATAATGGAACCGCTCAAGGTTTCGACCTACAACATCCACAAGGGCATGTCGGTGCTCAACCGCCATGTCAGGGTGGAAGACATGGCCAAGGCGCTGGACTCGCTGTCATCCGACGTGATGTTCCTGCAAGAAGTACAGGGCAAGAACCTGTTGCGCACGCTGAGCCACCACGAGTGGCCGCGCATCCCCCAGCACCAGTATCTGGCGCGTCAGCTCGGGCGCAAGGCCGCCTACGGTCTCAACGCCAGCTACGGCCATGGCCATCATGGCAATGCGGTGCTGACCCGCTTTCCGATCGCCTCCTGGTGCAATCTCGATATCTCGGTCAACCGTTTCGAGAGCCGCGGTGTGCTGCACTGCGTGCTGGAGCCACCCGGCTGGAGCACGCCGGTGATCGCGCTGTGTGCCCATCTCAACCTGCGCGCCGGCGACCGGCGCAAGCAGTACGCCACGTTGGCGCGCTACATCCGCGACAACGTCCCGCCGCACTATCCGCTGATCTTGGCCGGCGACTTCAACGACTGGCGCGGCGAGGCGACCGACCGGCTGCTGGCCGAGAACGGCCTGCACGAGGTGTTCCAGCACCTGTTCGGCCAACATGCGCGCAGCTTTCCGTCGCGTCTGCCGCTCTTGACCCTGGACCGCATCTACGTGCGCGGCCTGCGCCCGGTCAACGCCAAGGCCCATCACGGCGCGCCGTGGAACGGGCTGTCCGATCACCTGCCGTTGTCGGCGGAATTGCTGCCGGTGTGAAGGGAGAATACCCTGGAGTGTGGTGTGGTCTAGTGGCTTTGACTGGCGGCTGGCGCGTAAGTAGTGAAAATCGCACTTTCGGTCTTGACCGTAAAGGAAAAAACATGTTCAATACAGAAAACTATCGCCGATTTGAACACAGCTTGCGGGCGTAAAATAGCTAAAGCGTGGACAGCCCACAGGGTTGTAACGATTTTCGATCCCGAAGATTTCCATGCACAAAGCCCGCCGTGTCCACGGCGGGCTTTGTCATTGGAGCTTCACCATGATTCATTTGCAGAATGTGCGCAAACGCTACCGTCGCCCCGACGGTGGCTGGTTCGAGGCGGTGGCGTCGACCTCGCTGTCGATTGGCGCCGGCGAAATCTTCGGCCTGATCGGCTACTCCGGTGCCGGCAAGTCCACCCTGATGCGCCTGATCAACCTGCTCGAGCGCCCGGACGAGGGCAGCGTCATCGTCGACACCCAGGATCTCACCGGCCTGTCGGCGCGCGAATTGCGCCGAGCCCGTCAGAACATCGGCATGGTGTTCCAGCAGTTCAATCTGCTGGCCAACCGCACCGTGGCCGGCAACGTGGCGTTTCCGCTGGAGATCGCCGGCTGGTCCAAGGGCGATATTGAGAAACGCGTCGCCGAGTGCCTGGAGGTGGTGGGCCTGACCGACCGCGCCGGCCACTACCCGGCGCAACTGTCCGGCGGCCAGAAGCAGCGCGTCGGCATCGCCCGCGCCCTGGCGCCCAATCCCAAGGTGATTCTGGCCGACGAGGCCACCTCGGCACTTGACCCCAAAACCACCCAGAGCATTCTCGACTGCCTGCAGGACATCAACCGCCGCTTCGGCGTGACCGTGGTGGTGGTGACGCACGAGATGAACGTGGTGCGTTCGATCTGCCAGCGCGCCGCGGTGCTGGACGCCGGCCGGGTGGTCGAGGTGTTGGACATCGTCGACGGACGGATCGAGGCGGAGTCCGAACTCGCCCGCTCGCTGCTGGAGGCCGCGTGATGGAAACCCTGACTTTTGCCGATGCGCTCGCCAATCTGAGCATGATGGCCCCGGAAATCTGGCAGGCGTGCAAGGAAACCGCGCTGATGCTGGTCATCGGGCTGGCCGCCGCGTTCTGCTTTGGTGGCCCGCTGGGCTTCCTGCTCTACCTGACCCAGCCGGGGCAGATCTTCGCCCATCGCATCGTCAACGGCGTGCTGGGCTGGCTGGTCAACCTGGTGCGTTCGTTCCCGTTCATCATCCTGATGGTGTCGCTGGTGCCGCTGACCCGGATCCTGGTCGGGTCGACCATCGGCCCGGTGGCGGCGGCGGTGCCGTTGTCGTTCGCGGCGATCCCGTACTTCGCCCGGCTGGTCGAGCAGACGCTGCGCGAGGTGCCGCGCGGCGTGGTGGAGGCGGCCGAGGCGATGGGCGCCAGCCCGCTGCAGATCATCACCAAGGTGTTGCTGGTGGAGGCACGCTCCGGCCTGATCTCCGGCGTCACCATCCTCACCATCAGTTTTCTGTCCTACTCGGCGGTGGCCGGCGTGGTGGGCGGCGGTGGCATCGGCGACCTCGCCATCCGCTACGGCTACTACCGCTTCCAGACCGAGGTGATGATCGCCATGGTGCTGCTCCTGGTGCTCATCGTGCAGATCATCCAGTTCGTCGGCAACCGCCTGGCGGCACGGCTGGACAAGCGTTAATCCACCCCATCCCTTACTGAATAAAACGACAAGGAGTTCAACATGCGTAGATTCGTTCTCAAGGCACTGGCCGTCTCCGTACTGGGTCTGGCCGTAGCGGGTTCCGCCCTGGCTGCCGACCCGTCCAAGAAGGAAATTGTCATCGGCACGACGGTGGGTGATTTCGGCGACATGGTCAAGCAGTCGGTCAAGCCGATCCTGGAAAAGCAGGGCTACAGCGTCAAGCTGGTCGAGTTCACCGACTATGTGCGCCCGAACCTGGCGCTGCAGGAAGGCTCGCTCGACGTCAACGTGTTCCAGCACAAGCCCTACCTCGACAACTTCGCCAAGGAGCACAAGCTGTCGCTGAAGGAAGTGTTCCAGGTGCCGACCGCGCCGCTGGGCATCTACCCTGGCAAGCTGAAGTCGCTGAAGGACATCAAGGCGGGCTCCACCGTGGCCGCGCCGAACGACCCGAGCAACTTCGCCCGCGCGCTGGTGATGCTGAGCGACCTGGGCTGGATCAAGCTGAAGCCGGGCATCGACCCGCTCACCGCTTCCGAACACGACATCGCCCAGAACCTGAAGAACATCAAGATCGTGCCGCTGGAGGCCGCTCAGCTGCCGCGCTCGCGTAACGACGTGGACTTCGCCGTGATCAACGGCAACTACGCCACCAGCTCGGGCATCAAGCTGACCGAAGCCGTCTATCAGGAAAAGAGCTATGCCTACGTGAACTGGGGCGTGGTGCGCGCCGCCGACGTCAAGAAGGCCTGGGTGAAGGATGTGGTGGCCGCCTACAACTCCAACGAGTTCAAGGCCTGGGCCAAGCAGAAGTACGCCGGCTACAAGCTGCCGGCAAACTGGAAGTAAGCGATTTTTTTACTTCAAGGCATTCGGGAGGGCTCAGGCCCTCCTTTTTTTTACGTCCTGCGGGGACGATCCGGCACCGTCCGGCCCGCTTGGAAGGGACGGTGCCGGCGGGGGTTTACTTCAGGCCACCGTTGCCGATGATGCCGCCGACCGCCGCCCCGCCCAGCGTACCGAAGGTGTCGCCTCCGGTCAGCACCGAACCGGCCACACCACCGACGGCGGCGCCGACGGCCGCATTTTTCTGGCGTTGCGTCATGCCGGCACAGCCGCTCAGGGTGGCGATGGCGAGCAGGATGAGCATGGAACGAGTCAGGGTTTTGTTCATGTGAAACCTCGTGTGGCGCTCACGGACGTCTCTGGTCCGCTGAGCTGTATGTGACATCGGTATAGACCGCGCCGGTCCCGCGAGAGTTCCAGCGCCGCCGCCGTGGGGGCCGTGGGGCAACGGGCCGTGCGCCGCTGGCTGGCGGCGAACTCGTCAGCAAGGGAAACGCTCGGTCACGCATGCATTTTCTACCTGCATTTTTTTTGCAAGCAACTATGCTGAAGGAAGGCAAGGCAATACTGGTTTCACGATGTGCCTGTGGGTGACCATACCCAAGGGGCTTTGCGACAACGCAGGAGGACAGACACATGAAACTCGAACAGTTCAACCATGTCGCCGACCTGATCGGCCTTAAGAAACAATCGCGCGAAGCCGTCTGGCTGATGGAGATCGACGGCATGACCGGCTACGCCGCGGCCAAGCAGCTCGACATCAGCGAGTCGACCGTCTCACGCGCCCACGCCCGCTTCCGCCGCGCCATCAAGGAACTCAATGCCATGGCGAGCCATCTGCCGCTGGAAACCCGTTAGCTAGCGGGCTGACACACGCCGGCGATCCGTCCGGCTGATCATACAAAGGTTGGCCGAAGCCTCTCGAAAAAGGGGCTTCGGCCAACCTTTGTGCTTTGGGCCGTGCCGGGGCGCCCGCCGCCTGCCGTTGCTGCCTTCGACCCCTTCCGGAACCCACCCTGAGTGTCGTGGTTCGCAAAGGCGAATGGGGGCAGAAAGTCTAGTACATCACCATCTGTTTTGCCGAACAACCCAGGGTGTACCGAAGGACAATAGCTTCCTGCTCGTTTAAAACTATTATCCAAAATAGTTAGTTGTTATGAATTTTTACGAGTCTTATCAGGAACGGCATTGGGCTTAACTCATCGGGGGAATCATCATGGCCAGCACCACTACCAGCGGCATCATCACTTCATTTTCCAACACGCCGCAGGCGGGTGACGATCTTTTTACCAGCAGCTCCACCGGGTTGACTGAAGACTCGTCCAGCATCGTCTACCTGAACGTGATGGCCAACGATCTTGGCGGTGCGGCCAAAACGCTTTATTCAGTGGACGATGGAACGAATAGTGCAGGCATCACCAGCTCGACCGATTTGCTGACCAAGGATACAGCCTATAGCACTGATGTCAGTGCTCATGGAGCGCGTATTTGGATCACGACGGATGGCCGGGTGGGGTACGACGCGAGCACCCTGAGTGCTGATTTCAAAGCGACATTGAATGCTCTTGGGGCTGGAGAATATCAGACAGATACCTTCACTTATGCGATCAGGCTTGGCAACGGGACGCTTAGTTGGGCGACGGCGACTGTGCAGTTTGCCGGGGTGAACGACGCGGCGACCTTTAGCGGCGACGACACCAAGGGCCTGACCGAGACCGATGCGGCCCAGACCACCGGCGGCACGCTGGTGGCGCACGACGTGGACAGCGCCGAAACCTTCCAGGCCCAGAGCAACGTCGCCGGCAGCAGCGGCTACGGCCACTTCACCATCGGCAGCGACGGGACGTGGAGCTACACCATGGACTCGGCCCACAACGAGTTCAAGGACGGGGTGAACTACAGCGACACGCTGGTGGTGAAGAGCGCCGACGGTACCGAACACACGCTGACGGTGAACATCGCGGGCACCAACGACGCGGCCACCTTCAGCGGCGACGACAGCAAGGGCCTGACCGAGACCGATGCGGCGCAGAGCACCGGCGGCACGCTGGTGGCGCACGACGTGGACAGCGCCGAAACCTTCCAGGCGCAGACCAATGTCGCCGGCAGCAACGGCTACGGCCACTTCACCATCGGCAGCGACGGGACGTGGAGCTACACCATGGACTCGGCGCACAACGAGTTCAAGGACGGGGAAAACTACAGCGACACGCTGGTGGTGCAGAGCGCCGACGGCACCGAGCACACGCTGACGGTGAACATTACTGGTACCAACGACGCGGCGACCTTCACGGGCGACGACAGCAAGGGCCTGACCGAGACCGATGCGGCCCAGACCACCGGCGGCACGCTGGTGGCGCACGACGTGGACAGCGCCGAAACCTTCCAGGCGCAGACCAATGTCGCCGGCAGCAACGGCTACGGCCACTTCACCATCGGCAGCGACGGGACGTGGAGCTACACCATGGACTCGGCGCACAACGAGTTCGCGGCCGGCACCACCTACAGCGACACGCTGGTGGTGCAGAGCGCCGACGGCACCGAGCACACGCTGACGGTGAACATTCTGGGCACCAACGACGCGGCGACCTTCACGGGCGACGACAGCAAGGGCCTGACCGAGACCGATGCGGCGCAGACCACCGGCGGCACGCTGGTGGCGCACGATGTGGACAGCGCCGAAACCTTCCAGGCGCAGAGCAACGTCGCCGGCAGCAACGGTTACGGCCACTTCACCATCGGCAGCGACGGGACGTGGAGCTACACCATGGACTCGGCGCACAACGAGTTCAAGGACGGGGTGAACTACAGCGACACGCTGGTGGTGAAGAGCGCCGACGGCACCGAGCACACGCTGACGGTGAACATTACTGGCACCAACGACGCGGCCACCTTCAGCGGCGACGACAGCAAGGGCCTGACCGAGACCGATGCGGCGCAGAGCACCGGCGGCACGCTGGTGGCGCACGACGTGGACAGCGCCGAAACCTTCCAGGCCCAGACCAATGTCGCCGGCAGCCAAGGCTACGGCCACTTCACCATCGGCAGCGACGGGGCATGGAGCTACACCATGGACTCGGCCCACAACGAGTTCAAGGACGGGGTGAACTACACCGACACGCTGGTGGTGAAGAGCGCCGACGGCACCGAGCACACGCTGACGGTGAACATTACTGGTACCAACGACGCGGCCACCTTCAGCGGCGATGACACCAAGGGGCTGACCGAGACCGATGCGGCCCAGACCACCGGCGGCACGCTGGTGGCGCACGACGTGGACAGCGCCGAAACCTTCCAGGCCCAGACCAATGTCGCCGGCAGCCAAGGCTACGGCCACTTCACCATCGGCAGCGACGGGACGTGGAGCTACTCCATGGACTCGGCCCACGACGAGTTCGCGGGCGGCACCACCAACACCGACACGCTGGTGGTGCAGAGCGCCGACGGCACCGAGCACACGCTGACGGTGAACATTACTGGCACCAACGACGCCGCCACCATCACCGCGTCGGCGAGCGAAGACACCTCGGTCACCGAGGTGGGCAGCGGCGTGGCCGGCGACTCCAGCGCCGGCGGCCAGCTGACAGTCCACGACGTCGACAACGGCGAAGCCCACTTCCAGACCCCGGTCAGTCTCACCGGGACCTACGGCGACTTCAGCTTCAACGCCAGTACCGGGGTATGGAGCTACGCCCTGGACGATACCCGACCTGCGACCGACGCCTTGGCCACGGGCAGCGTGGTGCACGACACGCTGACGGTCAAATCGTTTGACGGTAGCGCCAGCTATACCATCGACGTCGCCGTCAACGGCAGCAACGATAGTGTCAATCACGCCCCGACCGACATCGTGCTGAGCATGGCCGAGCCGGGGGGGAACGCCCTGCCCGGAGCTGGGGCCGTGCTGGGCACGCTGTCCACAATTGACGTCGATAGCGGCGACACGTTCACCTATTCATTGATTTCCAGCAGCACGGTGTCGGGTAGCGCCGCCAGTTTTTCCATCAGCGGCAATTCGCTGAGTACCGGCACAGGTCTTGCCTCTAATTCGGTGTACCAACTGGATATCCAGACAACCGATTCTGCCTCGGCGACCTATCACGAAGTCTTCAACATCATCACGGGCACCAATGCTCAGGGGCAAGTGACGGGCGATGATGGCTCCCTGCCGTCCGGCGGCGGCGCGAATTCCATCCTGATCGGGGATGACGTGCTGTATGGCAGCGGCGGCAACGATGTGATGTTTGGCGGCTCGGGCAACGATACCCTGTTCGGCCAGAACGGGAACGACGTGCTGTATGGCGGGGCGGGCAACGATACCCTGAGCGGTGGCAACCAGGCTGACCGGTTCGTGTTTCTTGCCTCGGATAATGGCGGGACCGACACCATCACCAATTTCACGGCGACGGGTGCCAACGCCGACACGTTGGATATCTCTGACTTGCTGATCAACTACAACCCGGCAACGCCCAGTGCCTTCGTCCATTTCACCGAGAGCGGTGGCAATACCATCGTCAGTGTGGATCGCGATGGCAGCGGTGGCAGCTACGGTTTTCAGGATGTCGCCATCCTGAATGGGGTGACGGGTCTGAACATGAATGACATGCTGACATCAGGCAAGCTCGATGTGGTGCCCTGAATTCGCCTTCATCGAGCGAGCCACGATGGGGAAAGTGAGGGGGCCGCTGGCTCTACCGGGTGCTACAACACAAGCAGGATGGCGTCGCGCGCCGCAAGGCGTGCGGCGTGCCCGCATGTGGTGGCTGGCCGCTCTGGCCGGCGTGGCGATGGAGGTAGGGGCGATGGGACTGCAGCTGACCTCCCCGGCGTTTGCGCCGGGGGCGAGCGTGCCGGCGCGTTATACCTGCGACGGGGTGGACGTTTCGCCGCCGCTGGCGTGGCAGGGCGCACCCGCCGGCACGCGCTCGTTCGTGCTGATTGTCGATGATCCGGACGCACCGGACCCGGCGGCGCCGAAGATGACCTGGGTGCATTGGGTGCTGTACAACCTGCCGCCGGATCGCCACGAGTTAGCCGAAGGCGCCTCGCAGCATCTGCCGCCGCAGGTCGGCCAAGGGTTGAACGACTGGCAGCGCACCGGCTGGGGCGGGCCGTGTCCGCCGATCGGGCAGCACCGTTATTTCTTCAAGCTCTACGCGCTCGACACGGTACTGCCGGATCTGGGGCATCCCGGCAAGCATCGGCTGGAGCAGGCGCTGCAGGGCCATGTGCTGGGCGAGGCGCAGCTGATCGGGGTGTATCGCCGGCCATGAGCGCGGGCGGTGTCGTACTGGAGCGGTGAGCTCCCGCCGTTTCCGCTTGCACCCCATTGTGTTTCTTCCCGCTCCCGCGACATACTGCGGTCATTTTCGCCCGCCATTCTTGGCGGGTAACGACCGCAGAGGACGGCATGCCGAATAGTTTGAACCGAACCGACCCCGTCGAGCTGGCCAGCTACCTGCTGGCCGGCACGGCGTTGTATGTCGTGCTGCAGTTTCACTTGCTGGCAGCCCTGATCGCCGGCTTGCTGGTGCACGAGCTGGTGGCGCTCGCGGCGTCCCAGGCGCATCTCAACCGCATGGCCGGGCATCGCGCCCGCGCCGTGGCGGTGCTGCTGTTGTCCATTCTCATCATCCTGCTGTTGGTCGGCTTCTCGTTCGGCGTGATGTCGATCTTCCACGGCGAGACCGGGGCGGTGCCGGCCATCCTGCAGAAATCGGGTGAGATCGCGGTGCTGCTGCGCCAGCAACTGCCGGGCTGGCTGGCTGAGCATCTGCCGAACAACAGTGACGAGCTGAAGAACATGGTGAGCCGTTGGCTGACCCAGCACCTCGAGGAGCTGCGCCTGGTCGGCGGGGCCGCCGGCCGGGGCGCAGTGCTGGTGCTGATCGGCATGGTGATCGGGGCGATGGTGGCGCTGTCCGAATCGCTGCATCGCGAAGGCAGCGGGCCGCTGGCGCTGGCGCTGGTGCGCCGGACGACCTGCCTGGCTGCGTCGTTCCGCAAGGTGGTGTTCGCGCAGGTGCGCATCGCCGCGCTCAACGCCTTCCTGACCTGGTTGTTCCTGGGAGTGGCCTTGCCCCTGGCCGGGACACCGTTACCGCTGACCAAGACCCTGATCGCCATCACCTTCCTGGTCGGGCTGCTGCCGGTGATCGGCAACCTGATCTCCAATACCATGATCGTGGTGGTGGCGATGTCGCAGTCGCTTGGCCTGGCGGTGGCGGCGCTGGTCTTCCTGGTGGTGATCCACAAGCTGGAATACTTCCTCAACGCCCGCATCGTCGGCTCGCGCATCCAGGCGCGTTCCTGGGAAATCCTGCTGGCGATGATCGTGCTGGAAGCGGTGTTCGGCCTCCCCGGCGTGATCGCGGCGCCGATCTATTACGCCTACCTGAAGGCCGAGCTGAAGGCCATGGGCCTGCTCTGACAGACAGAAACAAAAAACCGGGCAGTTACCACTGCCCGGTTTTTGCATGGGTTTTCGGCCAACGTTGGCCGAAGTAGCGACCCGTTGCTTGGCGCCTAGCCCAGTGGGCGAGCGAGCCAAGGCTGGTTAAGTGCGGCCGGAGCGCAGGAACCGCCATGTACACGTAGTACATGAGGAACATGGCCAAGCGAATCTTCCCGTGAGATTCGCATGCGCGGAGCACCGCCCCCGCTCAAGATGCGAAGGCCTAGCCGCCTGATGGGCTAGGCGGTTACCACAGCACCTTCACCGCCTGCTCGCCCAGCCAGTCCTGTAGCGCCAGCAGCAGTCCGTCGTCCAGGCGCACCCCCCATTCCGGCGGCAGCAGCAAATCCCCCTTGGCCAGTCCGTTGTTGTAGCTCAGCCGTACCGGGCAGCCGGCGTCTTCGCTGCGGAACGGGCCCAGCGTGGTGCGCAGCCGCGCCACGTCGGCGTTGCCGTTGATCTGCAGCGCCAGGCTGCGGGCGTAGCGGCTGCGCGCCTCGCCCAGCTCGTAAATCTTGTCGGCGATGATCCGCAGGCCGCCGTTGAAACTGTCCTCGCTCACCTTGCCCTCGATCACCAGCACCGTGTCTTCGCGCAGCTTGGCGCGGTTGGCGTCGAAGCTTTCCGAGAACACGCTGACCTCGCGCTTGGCGCTGCCGTCGTCAAGCTGGATGAACGCCATCTTGCCGCGGTTGCCGACCTTGGTGCGCAGGCCGGTGACGAAGCCGGCGATCAGCTGCGGCTCCTTGCGCGGCGTGATGCGAGACAGCGGGGTCTTGATGAAGCCGCGCACCTCCTTCTCGTAGGCCGAGAACGGGTGGCCGGAGAGGTAGTAGCCGATGGCGAGTTTTTCTTCGGCCAACTGTACCGCCGGCGGCCACAGCTTGACCTCGACCATCTCCACGGTCGGCGCGCTGTCGGCGTCGAACATGTCGAACAGCCCGCCCTGGTTGGCGTTGGCGGCTTCCTGCTCGGCCGCCTCCATGGCGAGGCCGACGTTGGCGAACAGCTTGGCCCGGTTGGGTTCGATCGCGTCGAAGGCCCCGGCGCGGATCAGCGATTCGATGGTGCGCTTGTTGACGGTGCGCTTGTCGGTGCGGCGGCAGAAATCGAACAGGTCGGTGAACGGCCCACTCTCCTGGCGCACTGCGACGATATGCTCCACCGCCGCCTCGCCGGTGCCCTTGACCGCGCCCAGCGCGTAGCGGATATGCTGGCGATCCACCGGCACGAAACGGTAGAAGCTCTCGTTGACGTCGGGCGGCAGGAACTTCAGCTTGTTGGCGACCGAATCGTCGTAGAACACCTTGAGCTGGTCGGTGTTGTCCAGTTCCGACGACATGGTGGCCGCCATGAACGCCGCGCAGTGGTGCGCCTTGAGCCAGGCGGTCTGGTACGACACCACGGCGTAGGCGGCGGTGTGCGACTTGTTGAAGCCGTACTCGGCGAACTTGGCCATCAGGTCGAACAGCTGTTCGGCCAACTTCGGGTCGTAGCCCTTGGCGGCGGCGCCCTGCGCGATCTTGCCGCGGTGCTCGGCCATCTCCTCCGGCTTCTTCTTGCCCATCGCACGGCGCAGCATGTCGGCGCCGCCCAGGGTGTAGCCGCCGATGATCTGCGAGATCTGCATCACCTGTTCCTGATACACGATCACGCCGTAGGTCGGTTCGAGACACGCGGTCAGGTCAGGGTGGAAGTAATCGACCTCCTGCTTGCCGGCCTTGCGCAGGATGAAGTCGTCCACCATGCCGGAGCCGAGCGGGCCCGGCCGGTACAGCGCCAGCACGGCGATGATATCTTCGAAACGGTCGGGCTTGAGCTTTTCCAAGAGCCGCTTCATGCCGTCCGATTCGAGCTGGAACACCGCCGTGGTGTTGGCCTTCTGCAGGATCTGGTAGGCGGCCGGGTCGGTGAATTCGAGCAGGTTGAGATCGGTGTCGAAGGCCGGATCGAGCGCCTTGATGTACTTGACCGCGAGGTCGATGATGGTGAGGTTGCGCAGCCCCAGAAAGTCGAACTTCACCAGGCCGATCTGCTCGACGTCGTCCTTGTCCAGCATCGAGACCGGCACGGCGTCGTCGCCGGCCGCCTGGTACACCGGGCAGAAGTCGGTGATCTTGCCCGGTGCGATCAGCACGCCGCCGGCGTGCATGCCGATGCCGCGCGTCAGGCCTTCCAGCTTCTTCGCCAGTTCCCACAGCTCGCGCAGCTCTTCCTCGTTCTCCAGCCGTTCTTTCAGAATCGGCTCCATCTCGACCGCGTCGTCCAGCGAGTACTGCTTGCCCGGTGCCGCCGGGATCAGCTTGGAAACGCCGTCGCAGAACATGTAGGGCAGGTCGAGCACGCGGCCGACGTCGCGCACCACGGCCTTGGCCGCCATGGTGCCGAAGGTGGCGATCTGGCTTACCGCCTCGGCGCCGTACTTCTGGCGCACGTACTCGATGACGCGGTAGCGGTTGTCCTGGCAGAAGTCGACGTCGAAGTCAGGCATCGACACCCGCTCCGGGTTCAGGAAGCGTTCGAACAGCAGCGCGTAGGCCAGCGGGTCGATGTCGGTGATGCCGAGGCTGAACGCCACCAGCGAGCCCGCGCCGGAACCTCGCCCCGGGCCCACCGGGCAGCCGTTGTTCTTGGCCCAGACGATGAAGTCGGCCACGATCAGGAAGTAGCCCGGGAAGCCCATCTGGACGATGGTGTCGCACTCGATTTTCAGGCGCGCGTCGTAGCGCGGGCGCTCGGCGGCACGGACCTCCGGGTCGGGGTAGAGCTTCTCCAGCCGCGTCTCCAGACCCTCCTTGGACAAGTGGACCAGGTAGTCGTCCAGCGTCATGCCTTCGGGGGTGGGGAAGTCCGGCAGGTAGTTCTTGCCCAGCTGCACTGTGATGTTGCAGCGGCGCGCGATTTCCACCGAATTCTCCAGCGCTTCCGGGATGTCGTGGAAGCGCTCGATCATCTCCTCGGTCGACAGGAAATACTGGCATTCGGCGAAATTCTTCGGCCGGCGCTTGTCGCCCAGGGTGTAGCCCTCGGCGATGCACACCCGCGCTTCGTGCGCCTTGAAGTCGTCCGGATCCATGAACTGGATCGGATGCGTCGCCACCACCGGCAGCCCGGTCTCGCCGGCGAGCCACAGGGTCTGCTGCACCACGCCTTCGATCTGCGGATTGTCGAGGCGCTGCACTTCCAGATAGAAATTGTCCGGGAACAGCCCGGCCCAGTAGCGTGCACGCCGTTCCGCCACGTCGCGCTGGCCGTTGGCGAGCGCCATGCCGACATCGCCCAGATGCGCGCCGGAGAGGCAGATCAGCTGGCTGTTGTCGCCGTTTTCCAGCCACTCGCGTTTCAGCTCGGCACGGCCGCGGTACTGGTTATGCAGCACCGCCTGCGTCAACAGATCGCACAGCCGTAGGTAGCCGGCGCGGTTCTTGGCGGTGAGCAGCAGGCGAGAGGGCTTGTCGCGGTCGTCGTCGTTGCTGATCAGTGCATCGACCGAGACGATGGGCTTGATGCCGTTGCCGCGGCAGGCTTTGTAGAACTTGACCATGCCGAACAGGTTCATCAGATCGGACATGCCGATGGCCGGCATGCCGTGCTTCTTGGCGCGCTTGACGGCGTCGTCCAGACGTACGATGCCGTCGTAGACGGAGAATTCGGAGTGGAGTCGCAGGTGGACGAAACGGGGAGGATTCATCCCGGCATTTTAGCCGTTGCCGGGGCGCGGCACCATCGTGGCAAGATCGTGAGGTTGGCCGAAGACCGCGGCCAGCCCGGCGCGCTCAGTGATCCTTCGGCTTCATCGCGGCCAGTCCGGCCTTCTGCATCTCCAGGGCCTTGATCTGCATCGACAGCATGCCCAGATTCATCGTCAGCCAGCCTTCCACTACGCGCAGCTCAGCCATCTTGCGGTCGATTTCCTCTTCGGTCAGCGGCGGCATGAAGGGCTGGGCGGAGGAGGGGGTGGCGTTCTGCCAGAACTGGCGGAACATGGCGAAGGGATCGGCAGGATTGAAGTCGGCGCTCATGGGGGCTCCTGAATGAAAAAACAAAAACGGGCGACATTACGTCGCCCGTTCAGTATAAGCCAGTTGAACCCGATTAGTTCTTGCAGGCCACCTGCGCATCCACGGCAGCCAGGGCGACCATGTTGACGATGCGGCGTACCGACGAGATCTGGGTCAGGATGTGGACCGGCTTCGACATACCCATCAGGATCGGGCCGATGGTCACGCCATCCGACGCCGACACGCGCAGCAGGTTGTACGAGATGTTGGCGGCTTCCACGTTCGGCATCACCAGCAGGTTGGCCGCGCCCTTGAGCGTGCTGTCCGGCATCGCCTGGTTGCGGATGGCTTCCACCAGCGCCGCGTCACCCTGCATTTCGCCATCCACTTCCAGTTCAGGCTGGGCTTCCTGGATCAGCGCCAGCGCCTCGCGCATCTTGCCGGCCGACTCGATGCCGCTGGTGCCGAAGCTGGAGTTCGACAGCAGCGCCACCTTCGGCGCGATACCGAAACGCTTCACCGATTCGGCCGCCATGGCGGTGATCTCGGCCAGCTGTTCGGCGCTCGGGTTCGGGTTGACGTAGGTGTCGGTGATGAAGATGTTGCCGGTCGGCAGCATCAGCGCGTTCATCGCACCGGCCACTTTCTTCTCGTTGGCGTAGCCCAGCACGTTCTCGACGATCTCGAAGTGCTGACGATAGGCACCGTAGGTACCGCAGATCAGCGCATCGGCCTCGCCGCGACGCACCATCAGCGCGCCGATCAGCGTGGTGTTGCCGATCACGCGGCGACGGGCCTGTTCCTGGCTCACGCCCTTGCGCTTCATCAGCTGGTAGTACTCTTTCCAGTACTCGTTGAAGCGCGGGTCGGATTCGTTGTTGACCAGCTCGAAGTCCTTGCCCGGGGTCATCTTCAGGCCGAGACGCTCGATACGCTTCTCGATCACCGAGGGACGGCCGATCAGGATCGGGAAGGCCAGACCCTGCGACACGATTTCCTGGGTGGCGTGCAGCACGCGCTCGTCCTCACCCTCGGCCAGCACGATGCGCTTCTTGTCGGTCTTGGCCTGCGAGAACACCGGCTTCATGAACAGGTTGGTCTTGTAGACGAACTGGGCCAGCTGCTCGACGTAGGCGTCGAAGTCGGCGATCGGGCGGGTGGCCACGCCGGAATCCATGGCCGCCTTGGCCACAGCCGGGGCGATCTTGACGATCAGGCGCGGATCGAACGGCTTCGGAATCACGTATTCCGGGCCGAACGACAGCTCCTGGTCACCGTAGGCCGACGCCACCACGTCGCTCTGCTCGGCCATGGCCAGGTCGGCGATGGCGCGCACGGTGGCGAGCTTCATCTCTTCGTTGATGGTGGTGGCGCCCACGTCCAGCGCACCACGGAAGATAAACGGGAAGCACAGGACGTTGTTGACCTGGTTCGGGTAATCGGAACGGCCGGTGCCGATGATGGCGTCCGGGCGGACTTCCTTCACCAGCGGCGGCAGGATTTCCGGTTCCGGGTTCGCCATGGCCAGGATCACCGGGTGAGCCGCCATCGACTTCACCATCTCCTGGGTCACCAGCTTGGGACCGGACAGGCCCATGAAGATGTCGGCGCCGACCATGGCGTCCGCCAGTTTGCGCTGGCCGTTATCCTTGATGGCGAAGCGCTTCTTCGATTCGTCCATCTTCTCGTCGCGGCCCTCGTAGATCACACCCTTCGAGTCGCACACGGTGATGTTTTCGCGCTTCACGCCCAGCGCCACCTGCAGTTCCAGGCAGGCGATAGCAGCCGCGCCGGCGCCGGAAGCCACGACGCGGACCTTGGAGATATCCTTATTGACCAAGCGCAGCGAGTTCAGCACGGCGGCGGCGGCCACGATGGCGGTACCGTGTTGGTCGTCGTGGAACACCGGGATGCCCATGCGCTCGCGGCACTTCTTCTCGATGTAGAAGCACTCCGGCGCCTTGATGTCTTCCAAGTTGATGCCGCCGAAAGTCGGCTCCATCGAGCAGATGATGTCGACCAGCTTGTCCGGGTCGTTTTCATTCAGCTCGATGTCGAACACGTCGACACCGGCAAATTTCTTGAACAGCACCCCCTTGCCTTCCATCACCGGCTTGCCGGCCAAGGGGCCGATGTTACCCAGGCCCAGTACGGCGGTACCGTTGGTGATCACCGCGACGAGGTTGCCGCGCGCGGTGTACTTGTAGGCGTTCAGCGGGTCTTCGACGATAGCGTCACACGGTGCAGCCACGCCCGGCGAGTAGGCCAGGGCCAGGTCGCGCTGGGTGGCCAGCGGCTTGGTCGGGGAAACCTGGATTTTGCCCGGCTGCGGGAACTGGTGGAAATCGAGTGCGTTTTGACGCAATTGCTCATCCATCTGGGAGCTCCTGATTTTCTTAGGTATCTTTAAGGGGGTGTGTGTCGTGTCGTGTGGTCCGACATTATAAGGGCACTAGGGCTAACCCTGTAAACGGGATGTAGTGACGCCATGCAAATACGCGATGGAGAGGTCTCCATCGCGTTGTCAGACAAAATACAATTTACATCATGCCGAGGGTTCTAGGCAGCCACAACGAGATCGCCGGCACGTAGGTCACCAGGCCGAGGAAGACCAGCATGGTCAGGAGCCACGGCCACACCGCCACGGTGAGTTCGGTGATGCCCATCTTGGTGATGCCCGAGGCCACATACAGGTTCAGGCCCACCGGCGGGTGACACATGCCGACTTCCATGTTGACCACGATCAGGATGCCGAAGTGCACCGGGTCGATGCCCAACTGGACCGCCACCGGGAACAGGATCGGCGCCATGATCAGGATGATCGACGACGGCTCCATCACGTTGCCCGCCAGCAGCAGCAGGATGTTCACCATCAGCAGGAAGGCGATCGGACCGAAGCCCATGTCGATCAGCCAGCTCGCCATCGCCTGCGGTACGCCCTCCGAGGTCATCAGGAACGAGAACAGCACGGCGTTGGTGATGATGTAGAGCAGCATCGCCGACATGCTGGCCGAATCCAGCAGCACCTTCGGCACCTGCTTCAGGTTCAGGTCCTTGTAGATGAACACGGCCACGATGAAGGCGTATACGGCGGATACCGCGGCCGCCTCAGTCGGGGTGAAGATGCCGCTATAGATACCGCCGATTACCAGCACGATCAGCGACAGCCCCCAGGCCGACTCCTTCAGCGCCTTCATGCGCTGGGCAAAACTGGCCTTGGGCAGGCGCGGGTAGTTGTTCTTGCGGGCACGGTACCAGGTTGTCAGGCCCAGCGAGGTCGCCAGCATAGCGCCCGGCACCACGCCGGCCATGAACAGCTGGCCCACCGAGGTGTTGGTGGCCACCGAGAACATCACCATGGCGATGGACGGCGGGATCAGGATGCCCAGTGCGCCCGAGGTGGTGATCACACCGGCGCCGAACTTGTTGGGGAAGCCCTGCTTCACCATGGCGGGCAAGATGATCGAACCAATGGCCACCACGCAGGCCGGGCTGGAGCCCGAAATCGCGGCGAACAGTGCGCAGGCCAGCACGCCGGCCAGGCCCAGGCCGCCATGCCAGTGCCCCACCATGCTCGAGGCAAAGTTGATCATGCGCCTCGCCACCCCGCCGTGGGTGAGGAAGTTGCCGGCGAGGATGAAGAAGGGAATCGCCATGATCTCGAACTTCTCGATGCCGGTGAACAGCTTCAGCGCCACCGACTCGATCGGCACCTGGGTCATGGTGAACAGGAAGGTCAGCACGGTCAGGCCCAGCGAAATCGAGATGGGCATGCCGGTGATCATGAGGGCGATCAACAGCCCGAAGAGAATCAGTGTGCTCATTTTTTCACCCCATGCTGCTGCAGGTCTTGCGGGTGGAGGTTCTCCTCCACGACGTCCCAGTCGGCTTTTGCCGTTTCGTCATCCATGCCTTCGACGTGGGCGTGGTCGTGCTTGGGCAGAACGCCGGTCTTGATGAACGACACGGTCACCTGCAGGAAGCGGAAGCACATCAGATAAGAACCGCAGGGCACCGCGAGGTAGACCAGCCACATCGGCAGTTCCAGGTCGGCCGAAGTCTGACCGGTATGGGCGATTTCCCAGACGAAGCTGGCGCCCAGGGTGCCGACGGTGCCGGTGAACAGGGCGCCGGCCAACAGGCCGAACACGATGAACTTGCCGCGTACGCGCTCGCTCAGGCGGTTGATCAGCACGTCGACGCCGACGTGGATGCCGGTACGCACGCCGTAGGCGGCGCCGAACTTGGCCATCCAGACGAACAGATAGATGGTCAGTTCCTGCGCCCAGGACATGTTGACCTTGCTGAAGATGGGGTTCAGCAGTTCGACGCCCGAACCGTAGCGATGGACCACCGCGACAAACGTCACCAGAGTCGCCACGCCGATAAGGACGGAAATGATCCATTCCTCAAGGTGGTCGAGAAGTTTCAGCATTGAGTATCTCCCGATAGATCAGAAAAAAAGCGCCCTGCCTGGTCAAGCAGGGCGCTTCTGGGGGCATGGTTACTTGGGAGCGACGTAGCCGGTTTCTTTTTCCACTGCCTTGAGCAGATCCTTGCCGACACGGTCGGCCATCTTCTCGTGTACGGCCTTCAGGGTCTTCTGGAAGGCGGCCTTTTCGGCCGGGGTCGGGGTGTAGACCTGGGTCTTGCCGGAGGCCTTGATCGCGGCGATCGCCTTGTCGGTATCCTGCTTGGCCAGTTGCAGTTCGTACTTGGTGGCGTCCTTCATGGCGCCTTCCAGGGTGGTGCGGACATCCGCCGGCAGGCCGTCCCAGAATTTCTTGTTCACCACCACGGCGTAGCCGAGATAGCCGTGACCGGTCAGGGTCAGGTTCTTCTGCACCTCATAGGCTTTGCTGGTATAGAGGTTGGACGGCTCGAGTTCGGTGCCATCCACTACGCCGGTCTGCAGCGCCTGGTACACCTCGGAGAACGCCATCACCTGCGGCAGGGCGCCCAGCGTGCGCATCTCTTCTTCCAGTACCTTCGAGCCCTGGATTCGGATCTTGGTACCCTTGAGATCGGCCGGGGTGCGGATCGGTTTGTTGGACGAGAAGTTCTTGAAGCCGTTGTCCCAGTAGGCCAGGCCCTTGATGCCCTTGCTTTCCAGCTTGCCGAACAGCTGTTGGCCGATCGCACCCTGGGTGATCTTGTGAACTTCGTCGTAGTTGTCGAACAGGTAGGGTAGGTCGAACGCCTCGAATTCCTTCACGCCCATCGGGCCAAACTTGGCCAGGCTCGGGGCCAGCATTTGCACCGCGCCCAGTTGCAGGGCTTCCAGTTCTTCCTTGTCCTTGTAGAGCTGGCTGTTCGGGTAGACCTGTACCGAAACCTTGCCCTTGGTGCGCTCTTCGGCCAACTTCTTGAAGTACTCGGCCGCCTTACCCTTCGGGGTGTCCTGGGCGACGACGTGGCTGAACTTGATGACGATTTGGCCGGCGGCGTGGGCCATGCCGGTCATGCCGAAGGTGGCACCGATAACCAGAGCGGCAATTTTCAGTTTCATTGAAAGTGTCTCCATGAGATGCGTCGATTTTATGAATGCAGCCCTTGTTGTCGGGCCGTCATTACGGTGTAAAGTAGAAGGCAAGCCGTTCCCGATCCATTGGGGAATTCAGCATTAGGGAAATCCCTTACCCCTTTGTCATTGCCCCGAGCCATGCCCAAATCCCGCTCTCCGCGTTTCCTGCTGCTGACCACCGTTGGCTCCCTGCTGGCCCTGATCACGGCCTTGTCCGGCATCGTCTACCTGGTGTATCGCGACTGGATGGAAGGGCAGCGGGACAGTCTCATCCAGGAGGTGCTGTGGCTCGATCAGTCGTTGCGGCTGCACTTGGAAACGCATCGGGAGTGGGCCGAGAATGCGGCCAACGATGTGTCGGGGCTGCGCATCAACGGTTACCAGTTCCAGCAGAGTGCCCGCCTGTTGCTGCGCGAGAACCCCGAGCTGCTCGAAGCGGAGCGGGTGGATGCGCGTGGGCGCATCCTGTGGGATACCCGCCGCGTCAACCTGCCTGGCGATGTGCTGAGCGGCGCGGCCCATGATGCTTTGTGGCGTGCCAGCAAGCTGATGCGGGCGGCCTACGGCGAGGCCTATCGGGGGCGGGACGGCAAGTACCGCTTCGACATGGCCGTGCCCATCATCGTCGAAGGCGAGTACGTCGGAGGCATTCGTCTGGTCTATCAGATGGAGGGGCTGCTGTATAACCAGGTGCCATGGTGGATCGCTTCCAAGTACCTGATCAGTATCCAGGACCTCGGGGGAAAAGTGCTGGCCAGCCGCTTCGACGAGGCCGAGCAGCCGGGCACGCTGCAGTATCAGATCAGTTTCGACCCTCCCGGCCACGGACTGACCCTGCGCGCGGTGGAGTATCGTAGTGCGATGGGACTGACCCTGCCGGTGCTGGTGGTGGCGGTGGTCACCCTGGTGCTGGCGCTGCTGTATTCGGTATGGCGCATCCGGCGCCACATCCGCGAACGCTCGGCGGCGGAGCGGGCACTGGAGCTGGAAATGTCCCTGCGCCAGGCGATGGAAGACAGCATGAAAAGCGGCCTGATGGCGTTGAGCGCGAGCGGCGAGATCGTCCGCGTCAACCGGGCGTTCTGTGCCATGTCCGGCTTCAGCGAGAACGAGCTGGTCGGGCAGTCGCCACCGCATAGCTTCTGGCCCACGAACGAATACCCCTTGCTGCACGACACCATCGCCGCCGTGTTGCGAGGGTTCCAGCCTGAACACGGATTCGAAGTCCCCTTCGTCACCAAGAACGGCGAAGCCTTCGAAGTCCGCCTCTTTGCCACCCCGCTCGTGGAGCGCGATGGCAGTCAGCGCGGCTGGATCTGCTCGATGTACGACATCACCGAACTGAAGAAAAAGCGCCTGGCGCTCAACGCGTCGCACCAGCGCTTCCTCACGGTGCTGAACGGGCTGGACGCCGGGGTATGCGTCACCGACAAAGGCGGCAGCCAGCTACTCTACGCCAACCCGACCTTCAGCCACTTGTGGATGAAGGACGAGCCCGATGCCGACTGCTGCCTGTTGCTGCCACGGCTGCCCGATGGCGACGAAGAGGGTGCAGAGAACCAGCACCTGGAGTTCACCTCGGATGGCGGCAGCAACTGGTTCCAGATCCATCGGCGCCGCATCGAGTGGGTCGATGGTCAGGAGGCCTGGCTGTCTATCCTGACCGACGTCACCGAGCTGCGCCAGCGCGAAGCGCGCGAACGCGCCCAGGAGGAACGTTTCCAGAATACCTCGCGCCTGATCGCCATGGGCGAGATGGCCTCCAGCCTGGCGCACGAGCTGAACCAGCCGCTGTCGGCAATCAATACCTACTCGTCCGGCCTGCAGCGGCGCCTGCCCCCCGACCTCGAACTGCCCAAGGGCGTGCGCGAGGCGATTCAGGCTATCTCCGAGCAGGCGCGTCGCGCCGGGCAGATCGTCAACAGCATCCGTGCCTTCGTGAAGAAGCATGCGCCGCAGCTCGAGCTTGCCGACCCTGCCAAGGTGGTCGGGCGTGCCATCGGCCTGGCCGAACCGATGGTAGTCAAGCACGGCGTCAACCTGCTGCTTCAGCCATCCGAATCGGTTTGTCGTCTGGAAATGGATCCGGTTCTGATCGAGCAGGTGCTGCTCAATCTGATCAAGAACGCCGTCGAGGCCATGCGCGATGCCGAGACGCGCCGGCCGCAGGTGACGGTGCGCTATGGTGCCGATGCCGGCTATTGGCGTGTGGAAGTGGCCGATAATGGCCCGGGGTTGTCCGACAGTATCCGCAGCAACCTGTTTACCCCGTTCTACTCCAGCAAGCCCGATGGGCTCGGTATCGGGCTCAACATCTGCCGTTCGATCGTGGAGTTCCATCGCGGACAGTTCGGCGTTGAGCGCTCCGCCGGCGGCGGCTGCGCGTTCTGGTTCACTCTACCGGTGGCTGCGCTGGAGCGGGAACAAAAAACGGCGCCTGCTGGCGCCGTTCGCTGAGAGGGCTGTTCGCCGCTCAGTCCGGTGTCAGCACCGTCTCCTGGCCTTCGGCCAACGTGTCGGGGTAGTCGCGGCTGTAGTGCAGGCCGCGGCTTTCCTTGCGCAACAGCGCCGAACGCACGATCAACTCGGCCGTCTGCACCAGGTTGCGCAACTCGATCAGGTCGTTGCTGATGTGGAAGTTGCTGTAGTACTCGTTGATTTCCACGCTCAACAGCTTGATGCGGTTGAGCGCCCGCTCCAGTCGCTTGTTGGTGCGGACAATGCCGACGTAGTCCCACATCGCGCGGCGCAGTTCGTCCCAGTTGTGCGAGATCACCACTTCCTCGTCCGGGTCGGTCACCTGGCTGTCGTCCCAGTCCGGGATGTCCGGCAACGAGATGCCCGTTGCCGCCAGGATATGCTCGGCTGCCGCCTTGCCGATCACCATGCACTCCAGCAGCGAATTGCTGGCGAGTCGGTTGGCGCCGTGCAGTCCGGTGCAAGCCACTTCGCCCACAGCGTACAGTCCTTCGACGTCGGTGCGGCCCTTCAGGTCGGTCACCAAGCCACCGCAGGTGTAGTGTGCCGCCGGCACCACCGGGATCGGCTGCTGGGTGATGTCGATGCCGAGTTCCAGGCAGTGGGCGTAGATATTGGGGAAGTGTTCCTTGATGAAGCTGGCCGGCTTGTAGGAAATATCCAGATGCACGCAATCCAGGCCATGTTTCTTCATCTCGAAGTCGATGGCGCGCGCCACCACGTCGCGCGGCGCCAGCTCGGCACGCGGATCGTGCTTGGGCATGAAGCGAGTGCCGTCCGGCAGGCGCAGGATGCCGCCTTCGCCACGCACCGCTTCGGAAATCAGGAATGATTTGCTATGCGGGTGGTAGAGGCAGGTTGGGTGGAACTGGATGAACTCCATATTCCCCACCCGGCAGCCGGCACGCCAGCCCATGGCGATGCCGTCGCCGGTCGCGGTATCCGGGTTGGTGGTGTACAGGTACACCTTGCCGGCGCCACCGGAGGCCATAATGGTGTGCTGCGCCGCAATCGTCACCACCTCGTCGGCCTGCTTGGCCAGAGCGTAGGCGCCATACACCCGCTTTCCTTCCAACCCCAGCTTGGCGGAGGTGATCAGGTCGAT